>JBQTHW010000140.1:0-5905 GCA_052389495.1 Methanobacteriota archaeon
GGAGGACGGCAATCGGAGCACGTCCACCATCAGTGCGACCGGGTCGGGTCCGAGGTCAGCCCCCGTAGGCCCGAGTCGGAGGAGATCCGCACTGATCGCTGCGAGGAGTGCCAAGGCAACAACAGCGACTGTCGAAAGCGTTGCGGGAATTCTCCAGCGGGTCGTGCGATGCATGCGACTTCGAAGCCTCACATTCTTTGCACCCCTTTCCTCCGCCGTCCCAGCGTGTCGATTCGCGCAAGGCGCCAGCGCAGGAAGGAATATGCCGCACCGAGATTTCCTCTTTTCCGATAGGTCCTCGCGAGGCGCTCCGCCTCGCGACGGTCGTTCCGCAGATCACGCGCGAACCGGTCGATGTTCCGAAGCGCTCGGGTGAGTTCGTCAACGACTGGAATTGAGGCAGCCCGCGTCGTCCGCGAGAGTGGGTTCAGATCGACGCTGATGACAACCTTCCCCATCCCCACGAGTGCCTCTGCACGGTCCCCATCCTCCAGAGGAATGAGGACCACGTCGGCCCCATGAATTCCGAGTCGGTGCGAGAGGGCTCGCTTCGACTCGAGACCGGGGATCCGCGCGTCAGGGCGGAGCCCCAGGACGTTGCGTCCGCCGGCATCTTCGAGGACCTTCACGATTCGCCGTACCCTTGCTTCGGAGCGGTGAAAGAGGCTCACCTCAATCCGTGCGGACACGGTCTCCGCAAGACGTACGACCTGTCTCGCCGCGAGCGCGGCCACGTTGCCGTTCACGGAAATCACGGGTCGCTCTGCAAGCACGAGGTGGGCCCCCGCGGCCTTCTCCGCGACGAGCGCGGGCGCGCTCGTCTCCTCCCCGAACAGGTAGTCCCACGCCTCCCCGCGCCCGTGCGCGATGAGGCCTTCCGGGACGACGACGCCACGCTTCCACGCGGCGACGAGCTTCTCGCGGGTGACGAGGGACGTGTACCGCGGATGGGAACGGGGGATCCTCATAGCATCGACGTGATCGCCGTGACGAATTTTTCGCAGCCGTGCCAGAGCGGGTCCGCCGTCGGAAGGCGGTGCGTCGCCTCCCATTCCGCGACGGTCCGCTCGACCTCCCCGCGGGTCATGTTCTCGTGGTTGATGCCCAATGCGAAGACCTTCGCACCTCGCGAGAAGAACTCGAGCCAGCGGATCTCTTCCTCGACGGTCGGCATGGGCCACGCGACGACGTCCCGCCGGAAGTTGCGTGTCTTCCTCGCGGGTGCGTGCATCATGACGATGCCCGTCGGCATCGACGCCATGAGGATCGCGCGCGTCCCGCACACGTACGCCGGGTGGGAGATGCTCCCCTGTCCCTCGACGACGAGGACCTTCGGCCTCGTCTCCTCGTACGCGCGGACGACCTCCGCCTCGAGCTCGCCGACCATGAAGTCCCCCGTGATTGAGTCGAGCGGAACGCCGTACGGCGAACCTTGGAGGAGCCCGGTCTGGCCCGTCGCGACGAACGTGGCGGGGACTCCCGCCGCGTTCAGCGCGTCGACGAGCAGCAGGGCCGTCGTCCGCTTCCCGATCGATCCGTCCGTCCCGAGGACGGGGATCCGGAGGCACGCTAGCGTGCGCGAGCGGTCGCTGAACTGCTCCGCCTCACGGACGGGCCTCGGCCGCCGGACGTCCACGAGCGCCACGCCACGGTCGTGCGCGAGCTTCGCGAACTCCGGATCGTCCCCCAGGTACTCGTGAAGGCCCGCGACGATGTTCAGCCGGCGTTCAATCGCCTCTCGGATGAGCGGCCGGAACTCCTTCGGGATGTAGCCCCCGAACGTCGCGACCCCGATGATGAGCGTCTCGGGTCGGCATCGCTCGACCGCCTCGCCGAGGTCCGCGACGATGGGGATGCCTCGCGGCGCCCCGTCGAGGACCTCGCCTGCATCCCGGCCCGCTTTCGTGCGGTCGATCACGCCGGCGATCTCGTACCGCTTCGAGTAGCGGACGAGGCCGTTCGCGGTCTTTCCCGTGCTTTGCCCAAAGTATCCGTCACAAAGGATGACGGCTCGCTCCATGCGTTCAGTCCGACCGTGATAACGACGCAGGAAACTCCATTATCTCTATTTAACGTAGACACGCCCGGATGGCGCCTGGATTCCGCCGAGCCCTTAGGGAACGCCCTCTCGGGGCTTCCACGGACGGGCGCCGGCGCGGACGGTCCGGCGTGATTCTCCTCGACACGATTACGAGGGGGCGAGCCCGGTCGTGAGCCAACGCGTGACGGAGTTGCCCGCCTGCAAGAAGTGCGGGGGCCGCTTCGTCCCGCTGTCCCTCTGCGACACGTGCGGCGGGGCCTCCGTCCTGCGTGACGTCCGGACCGTGGACGCGACGTTCGCCTGCCCCGACTGCGGAAGCGAGAACGCGACGCAGCTCCTGTGCCTCCAGTGCCACGACCGGCGGCCGCTCGCGAGCCTTGACGCGTCCGCGCCCGCCGCGAAGCGACGGCCGACCTCCTGTCCGTCGTGCGCGACGTTCCTCGGCCCGAACGACACGAAGTGTCCGACGTGCGGCATGACCTTCGGCGTGAGCAAGGCGCGTGAGCGGGTCAAGGCCCGGAGGACCCGACGGATCCGGGGGGATCTGGACGCGATTCAGATCCAGGAGTTCCAACGGGTCCTCGGTGCGTCGCCCGAGCAGGCCCGGGCTCTCGTCGGCGCGGGTTACCGCGCGCTCTGGCGGATCGGGAGGGCGCAGGAATCGGACCTCGCGAGCGTCCCGGGGATCGGCCCGGAGGCCGCGAAGGCGATCTTCCAGCGGTTCCGCGCGATTCCGCTAGACCAACGTCCGCGCGCGAAGCCGCCCGCGCACGCGGACGAAGAGTTCGAGTGCCCCCTTTGCGGCTGTGTGACGTCCTCCTTCGCGCTCTCGTGCCGCGACTGCCGTGCGGCGTTCGACGACGAGGAGATGGACGAGGAAGTCCGCCGGACCCTCCTTCGCGACGGCGACCAAGGTCTGCTCGCATTCTACGACCTGCGCCTCATGGACGATGCCGAGGACGCGGATCTCTGGTACGCCCGAGGCGTGCTCCTGGACGGGATGGGACGGCCCCAGGACGCCCTGCAGTCATTCGAACGCGCGGCCGCGGCGGCGCCATCGAAACGCAAGATCGCGATCGCCCGCTCCCGGGTCCTCGCGAAGTTGACGAACGAACCGACTGCGGCAGAGCAGCTCCGCTCGACCCTCAGGGAGGTCGTCGACACGGCCGCTCTCGAGCAGGAGCTCGCGGAGTTCCAGAAGTCGATGGTCGCGGAGCCGTCGGAGTGCCGGTCGTGTGGCGAGCCCGTGACAGGCGGTGCGAAGGCATGCCCATCGTGCGGGATGTCGATCTCCGGGGTGCCGTTGCCGCCCGACGAGCTTGACATTCCCGAGGCCCCGGAGGATGAGGAAATCGCGTCCCTCGACAGCCTTCTCGGGGAGCTGAGGCCGTCCCCCGTAAGGGAGGAGCCCGAGCCCGTCACGGAGGAGCCGCCCGTCGAGGCGTCCGCCGAACCGGCGCCCGACATCGACGAGGCTTCCCCGACGGAGCCGCCCTCGCCGCCTCTCACCGCCTCCGCACAGGAGACGCCCCACGTGTCGGGGGCGAGGGGCTTCCGCACTCGGTCGCTCTTCCGATTTCGTCGGAAGACGCTCGAGGCGGGACGAACGAACGGCGCGGTGAACGGCCGGGGCCTCGTGAACGGCGTCGGTCGGACGAACGGCATGGTGAACGGGCGCGGCCGAACGAACGGTCTGGTGAACGGGATGGGCCGGACGAACGGCATGGTCAACGGCCGGGGCCGGACGAACGGCCTCGTAAACGGCAGCGGGCGTGTGAACGGCGTCGGGCGCATCTCGTCCCGCCTTCCGCGCGCCTCGAAGCGAACGACCCTCGGCTTCCTCGTTGCCGGCGTCGTGATGGCCGGGATCATCGCGACGGCGCTCTACTTCCCGGTACCCACATCGACGGGACCGATCACGATCGATGGCGTGCTGGACGACTGGGCGTCCGTCCCCTCCCTCGACGCCGCCACGCCCGTCGCGGATCCGAACGTCCGGCTCGCGCGCTACGCGAGCGTCCTGGATGGCGACGACCTCTACCTGTTCGCAGCGACCCAGGGGATGACGTTCGGGGACTCCGTCGGGTACGATGCCGTCTTCTTCCTCGTGGACGCGGACGGCGACCCCGCGACGGGGTTCCGCTTCTCCGACGTCGGGGCGGAGTTTGTCATCGAGACGTACGGGGCGAACGGCACGCTCGTCGCGTCGCGCGGATATGCGTTCCCGGCCGACGCGGAGGTCAACTGGAGCCGTCGGACGCCGGGACCGAACGTCTGGGCCGCGGGCTCGTCGCGCGGTGTCGAACTGCGCGTGTCCGCGTTCGACCTGGGTCTCTTTGACCTCGACGCGTTCCGGGTTTCCGTCGTGGCGGACAACTTCGAGGGCGCGCAGAGCAGGAGCGAAGCCCTCCTGTCCCGCCAGCCGGGTGCGGTCCACGTCGACGTGTCGTCCCTCACCTCCGTGGTCGGTGCCGGCCCGACGGAGCTCGCGGAGATTCGCGTGCGTGCCCTTGGTGGAATCGCGGACTCGGACCAGTGGACCGTTTCATCGTTCCGACTCAATGCGACCCCCGGCCTCGTCACCTCCCTCTCGGCGGAATCCGTAAACCTGACCCGGGGCCAGCCCACCGCGACCGTTCGCGTGTCGGTGCAGGCCCCGGGATTTTTCACCGGGGAGGCCGTCGAGGTCGAGCTCCAGGGGGCGGCGGGCCCGAGGCCGATCACGATCGTTGGCGGTCCCGTCCGGGGGTACGTTGGCGCAACGAATGCGACGAAGCGGATTGACGGTCTCTTCGCCGACTGGTCGACGGACACCGTGACGGACACGGACCCGGTCCGAGTCGACAACGCGGATGTCGACATCGTGCGCCACGGCGCTGCGACCGACGGGACCCAGGCGTTCTTCTACGCCGAGGTTGGCGGGAGTGCATTCCGCGGCTCCATCCCGCAGCGCATCGTGCCGATTGTCGAGGGCCCCCCCGGAGGCGGATCCAGCGGGACCACGACCCTCGAGCCGCGCCGGACCGGTGAAGACATCCTCCGCGTGTACGTCGACGTGAATGCGACCGATTCCAGCGGAACGTACTTTGAGGGCATCCTCGCCGACTACCTCATCGAAATCCGTGGCCACGGGGCCCGAATCACTTCGAAGGTGCTGTACGCCTGGACCACCGAATGGCGCGTTGCCGCCGGTCCCGTTTCGGCCGCGAAGGACGCGCGGGCGCTCGAGGGAGGCGCAACGCTCCCCGTCACGCCCGACCTACAGATGGTCTTCGCGTCGACGGACTGGTCCTATTCGAGGGACCTGACGGCCGCCCTCCGCGCGAGCATCGGGGCGCTTCCGGTCGTGGTCGCGGGCCCATCTCCGCAGGCGGCGCCAGGTCTCGTCATCCACAGCGGGACAAACGCCCTGTTGGTCCTCGCGCGGGCGCTCGCGAACGAACCGACGATCGACGGGAGCTGTGGGACGACGTCGACGGAGTACCAAGGTTCGGACGCCGCGACCAGCGCGAACCTCCGGTTCCACGTCGGTCGGCGATCCACCATTTGGTATGTGTTTGTCTGCATTGAGGTCGCGGCCGACACGTCGAACGACGGGGCGTCGGACTGGGGTGAGTTGCTCTTCGATCAGGGGCACGAAGGGAGTTCCACGCCTCAGGACAACGACCGGCGCTTCCGGGTTACGAGCGGCGCGGGCGGGACGTTCAGTCAAGATAAGGGCGATGGCTCGGCGTGGACCTCGTGCGGCGGATCCTGCGATGCCGGCAACAGCGCGCGAGGAGAATTCAACAACAGCGTGAACGAGGTGTATGAGTTCAGGATTCGATTCTCCGACATCTGGGGCACCGACTCGCCCACGGACCA
>JBQTHW010000141.1:0-4756 GCA_052389495.1 Methanobacteriota archaeon
AGCGCATCCTCCAGGTGGAAGACGGACGGACGGGCCCGGACGGGCTCGAGGAGGCGTCCGACCCACGCGCGCATGGGTGTCCGCGAGGCAGCCGCTTCGCCCGACATAATCGTATCGATGTCTCCCGTCAGCACCCGCCGTCGCAGCCCCACGCGATCCAGTAAATCCGGGCGTATCCGTTGTCGAAGACCTTCATGAAGGGGGCCTCCGAGAAGTTCGCGATGGCCTCGGCGCCCATCGGGACGGCGGGTTCCCACGGGAACAGCTGGACGCCCCGCTGCATGTCGGCGTCAATCCACACGAACGTGACGTCCTTCACCCCCGAGGGCGAACGGACGTCCACGAGCCCGTCCCGCGCCTCCGAGAACGTATCCGCGACGAAGGGTGAGCGGCTCGCGTCCCACGTTGCGTTGATGCCCCCGAATCCGAACGCGTATGTCGACGCTCGGTGGTCTGCCGCGAGCAGCCCGTTCACGTACGACCGAGACCAGTATGCCGCGTCGAGGGCCTGAGCCCGGCCCCCCTCGTTCCATCCGACCGCGATCTCGGGAGGCGGACTCGCGGCCAGACCGTTCGCAACGAGCAACACCCCGATGGCGGCGAGTGCTCCCGCGCGGTTGCGCAGAAGAACGGCGCCAAGGTCGAGCATCCGGAAGAGGCCGATGCCCGCCATCACTCCGAGGAAGACGACCAGATACTCCACGTGGCGGTACGGGATGATCACGCGCGGTGCGGCCGCGGCGCCGAACGCCATGGAGAGGACCAAGGCGAGGATCGGACCGTTCGCAACGTGTCCGTCTCTCGTGAAGTCCGTGAATCGCCGCCCCGAGGCGGAGAGAGCGAGGAGGGCAAACAGGGGGGCAAAAAACACGATGACGGACGGCGGGAGTCGGACCGAGGTCCCGGGGACGCCCGCCACGACGCCGTACGCCATCAGGAGCAGGATGAAGGCGAGGGTCCCGACGTAGAGGCCGACGAGGCCACGGAGGTGGGGCAGCCGCGGGCGGAAGCGCCATGGGAGGCGTCTCCGGGCCCGTACGAGGGCGGCCAGGAAAGTGAGCCCGACGGGAAAGGCCGCCAGGATGAGCCACCATGGATCCACGTCCACGTCGTGAAGAATTCCGTCTCGAAATGGCGTGGCGTATCCGAACCAGAAAGCGAAGGTCAGCGCGACGACGGCTCCCAGGACGAGGGTCTCGCGCCGCGCACCCTCGACCGGCCGGGCGCGCAGGAGTCCCCTCAGGGCGATGGAGACGACGAGGAGGATCAGGAGGAAGTACATCGCGAGGTGGTGGGTGACGACGAGCGCAGCCGACACGAGGAGCGCGGGAACGACCGCCCTGGGATCCCGCGGAATCCGGGCGAAAACGAGGAGTGCGGAAAGAGCGAGGAGCGCTCCCAACGTGGACGGGGCCGTGTGGGATGTCGAGTACGCCTGTGGCATCGCGACGCCGACGAAGGCCGCGGCGAACAGGGCGACCTTCGCCTCTCCTGAGATCCTCGCCCCAAGCAGGAAGACCGGGAGGATGACGAAAGCTCCGAGGACGGGCACGAGGAGATTCAGCACGACACCCGTTTCGAGACCACCGACGTCAACGGCTGCGACCTGGAGGAGAAAGACGCCCGAGAAGTACGGGTACGTCGCGCCCCAGCCCGCGTACGCGGTCGAAACGTACCCCGTCGCCGCCAGGTCCCGGAGGATGGCGTGATATTCCCCGATGTCGGCCCCCCAAAACAGATAGTCGATCAGGGGGGAGAGGCGGATCGTGATCCCCGACGCGAGGATCGCGAGGAGGGCGAACACCCCGGACCTTTTCATCCCGCGACGGAGCGACGGGCGCCGTTATAGGGTTATTCCTCTCGCCACGGAGGGCCCCGGTGGCGATTCCGTCGCAAGGTTTTTCCCGCATGCCTTTCTGTCCGGTCTTGATGTCCGGTCGATGCCCGGAGTGCTACGCCGAGCTACCGGAGGACGCGACGTGGGTCTGCCCAGCCTGCGGGTACACGCTCCGGACACCCGCGTCGTCCAGGGTCGGTGTCGTGATCATGCTCCTCGGTGTCGTGCTTCTCGGAACGTTCGTCGCGGGCCCGGAGAACCTGGGTCTCCGGAGCGGGTGGATGCCGACCGACCTCGCGGAGCTCACGATTGCGAACTACGCGCTCCTCGTCGTGGGCACGTTCTTCCTAGGGATGGCCCTCGTGGCCGTAGGGGCCCTCCGGCTGCGTGGAGAGAGGTCCCACGTACCGATCTAGAGGAAATCGTCGAGCTTCAGGTGCTGGACGCGGTCGTTCGTGAACAGGGACGTGATCGCGTCCTCGACCAGCCCGATTCGCTGGCGCACGTAGTTCGACACGTCGTAGTCTTGGGTGATACGCTTCGAGATCTCGAGGTACTTCTTCACGGAACTCTCGTGCACGGTCAGTGTGAGGTTGCTCCCGTCCGCGGGGCACTTCCCCTTCAGGGGCATGCGGCGGTACTTCGCGCCGCACTTCGTGCAGCGGACCTGCTGGCTCGAAAACGCCTTGAGGTTCCCGATTAGGTCGGGCAGGAAATGGTGCACGACGATGCGCGCGACGACGTCGTCTGCGTCGACCGCGCGGATGCGCATCGCGAGGCGGAGCTGCTCGTCGAGCTTCTCCTCCATCGAGCCTTCCCCGTACGAGGAGGCGAGCGGGCCCGCCGTGATCGTCGCGGTCCCGTGCGTGAACCCGAAGCCCTCGTACTGGAGCACGGAGCCGATCCTCCTGCCGACCGTGTCGACGTGGGGCTCGAGCTCCTTCGGGTGCGCGAACCGGCGCGAGGCCTCGTACAAGGCGAGCGGGTACGCGGGCGGGAGGTCCATGTTGTGGGCCTCCTTGTCGATCTCGTTCGGATCGATCCGCATCGTGAGGACGAGGGGCGCGTCCATGAGCCCGCCCCGTTTCTCCGGCAGGTACGACCGCGAGAAGTTGATCAGGCTGTCGAGGAGGAGGATCACGGAGTCCTCGTCCCCGTCGCAGTTGCGCCGCCTCGCGGCGATGAGGTACGGATGGGCGAAGCACGCACGGGCCGGGGTGAACCCGACGATCCGGGCCAGGACGCCGCCGCTCGTGTGGGGCGCGAGGGTCAGGACGAGGTGGCCGAGGAGGCCCTCGGGCCGCGAGGCGCCGTAGAACCGGGGCAGGCCATACAGCTTCTCGAGCAGATCGTCGACGAACGCGGCGACGCGCACGAGGTACTCGCCGCAGCTCTCCGCGACGAGGATGTCCTGGGGACGCAGCTCGAGGAGCTGGTCATCCCGATCCAGGGCCGCGCCCTGGGCGTCGTGGAGGTAGCCGAGTCGCCGGGCGGCCGCCACGGAGATCCCCGCCTCCTTCGGCGTGAAGTGCGTGAGCGGAAGGTTCGTCATGTCGAAGCGGGTCGTGCCGTCCTTGAACACGTGGATCCCGCGCTTCGCGCGCAGGACGCCCTTCTCGAGGGCCTCCGGCGTCTTGCCCCTCGAGATCATCCCCTGTACCGCCTTGATTTCCGATGGTTGCGGTTCGCCGAGTAGTGTGAGGGCCTGACGCAGGACGTCGAGGAGCGGGATGCGCTGTCGCGACGTGCCGTGCCGGGGCCGGCTGTGTCCTCCGCACGGGCACCGGGGGAGGAACCACCGTCGTCCGCACGCCTCGCACACGCGGAGACCGACCTCGACCTCGATCGTCTCCTTCCTCGCCGCGTCCGTCAGGAGGCGCTGGGGGCCTCCCTCGAGGCCGATCGGGAAGAGCGCGTGGGGCGCCGGCTGCATTTTGCGCGGCGCGGCCTTCTCGGGGCGGGCCATGCGCGCGCCGATCCTCGTCGGGCCGCGCGCCTCGAGCGGGAAGCCCGCCAGGCGGGCGACGAACGCGAGCGGGTCGTCGGCCGGCGGCGCGTCGCGCAACCGGAGGCCGCCCTCCACGACGTCGATGCCGAGGCACGCGAGGAACGCGGCCGTGTGGCGGTCCAGCACGATCTCGGCGTCCCGAACGCGGTGCGTCGCACCCAGCTCGACGAGGCGCGCCTTCATCTCCTCGTCGCGCGGAAGGACGAGACGCCCTTCGTCGAGGCGACCCCGGGCCGCGACGAACTCGCGCAGCCGACGAAGCTCCTCGACGGAGAGGTCGTGCCAGAACAGGTTGAACCGAGGGTGGAGCGGCACGCGGAACTCGCGGGACCACTCGAGCGCGCGGGCGGCGTCGACCGCCTGCCAGCCGTCCGGCAGCGAGCCCGCGGCGGCCTCGAGGAGCCTGCCGTACCACTCGAGGCAGAAGGCGCCCGGCATGAGGACGTGGTTGTTCTCGAGGAACTCGCCAAACGGCACGAGGATTTCGCCGAGGTCCGCGATGACGTGGATCCTCGGCGCGAGGCGCTTCGCAGTTTCCGCGTCGGTGAGCTCGATGAAATCCCCTGAGTCGAGGACGACGAGCGGGCCTTCGATCGTGTCGCACGGCGTCACGGCGCCCGCCTTGCCGGGGCGCTCCGTCTTGATCTGCGTTCCGACCGCGATGAAGTCGTTCAGCGCGTGCATCGTCGCGGGATGAAGTCCGAGGGCCGCGAGGCCCGTGGCCCGCGTACGGCCGTAGCGCAGGCGCAGGCCCCCCGGTCGACTCGGGTAGCAGAGGACGGGCCGACCCGCGAGGATGTTCTGGATGAATTTCTCGCTCGGCTCGATTGTCTCCCGCGCGTCGTCGATGAGTGCCGTCTGCCCGCTCAGATACGCGTCGAGGAAACCCCAGCCGTCGATCCGGAGGCGGC
>JBQTHW010000142.1:0-6187 GCA_052389495.1 Methanobacteriota archaeon
GCCCGCGGGGAACTTCTGGACACCGAGGCGCACGGCGTCGAACGTGACGCCCGTCTCGTCCACGGCGACCGTCGAGAAGGTCTGGGTCGACGCGAACGATATCGTCGCCCAGGAGAGGGAGGGCTCAAAGATGACGCCAGGCCCGACGGTCAGGGCGGTCGAACGAGCTATGAGGACCGTCGAGGCGACAAGGGTCGCGACCAGGACGAACGCCGTGAGCCCGAAGGCCCTCCGCGCAGGGCGTCGGTCCGTCGGTCCTCCTCGACCGCGTCGGGACATCGATGCGCTCATCGTCGCATTCCCCGCTCAGCCTCATCGGGCCGACCGGCGGACGCGGGCCACGGAGCTCCAGGAGGAACCCGGCTCGGACCGGGCCATGCTCACGTCTCCCAGCTGTCGCCCACGATCCGGTTCGCGCCGACGAGCGACATGGCCGCGGACGTGTTCGCCCGGAGATCGTTGTCCTTGACCATGAGCCTGTCCATCGAGTCTTCCTTGAGGAGTCCGCACGGCTGGGAGTACGACCGGTTCGCCGGGATCCGGACGTGGTCCGAGTGCGGCACGTAAATCTCGGCGCGCGGGTTCTCGAGGCACACCTTCCCCTCGATTTGGCCTGCGGACGCGCCGAAGGCCGCGAGCCCATCCTCGTTCGCCCGGGGGCACGTTATCCGTCAACGCACAAATCTCGACGCTGCGGCGGAGCGGGATGCCCGGCGCGCTCGGGGGATGCCCGACGACGGTTCCCGAGGCGAGACCGTGGACCGAGTTCGTGCGGATGTCGAGGAGTGGGGCAGGATTGTCTGGATTCTCGCGGCAATTCCGCTCACGTTTCGTCTCCGGGTCGAACCCTGGCATCTCACACCTGTATGTTGTCACGAAGGATGTTGCCCGTGGAACCCGATATGGTGACTGCACCCTGGATGATGTTGTTCGCGACGACGTTATAGTCCGAGCCTTCAGCGGGTCCATTCCGAAGCTCGATGGAGGTCGTGCATCGCTCCACTCGATTGCTGAGGACCGAGTTCTGCTTCGCCTGGTACAGCGAGATGCCCGCACCCGCCCCGTCTTCAACCTGGTTGCCGGTCACGATGTGCTTCTGGGTGAAGATGATGAAGACTCCGTTCCGCCCGAACCCCTGAAAGATGTTATTCGCGACGACCCCCCGACACGCGCCTTCCGAATAGACGCCATCCCAGACTTCGTTCTCGAAGAGGCACTCCCGGAGGACGTACAGGGTGCGGTGGAAAACGGCCCCGATCTGGTTCCCGGAAAAATAGCAGTTTTCGACGAGCACCGACTTGTGCGGCGGCGACTCGCTATTGGGATTGTGGACTACGGTCACGCCGCGTCCTCGTTGACTCAACGTCCCCTTCCAGTTCAGGAGGTAACATCCCGAGACGCGAACGTCCGCGCCTCCCGTGATGAGAATCCCACGGCAGGTGTCCGTGTTCGTTCCGTCGAGGGCGAGGCCCTCGACGACGATCCCCTTGAAGGCGCCGTCGATTTCGATCATCCCGCTCACGTTCGGCGTGAAGCCCGAGCCGTCCGTGCGAAGGTACGTGGAGTCACCCGCGCCCGTCAGGACGACATCGCTCCTCGGGACGGAAAGCGGACTCCCGACGCTGTACACCCCGGCCGGGAGGAAGACCATCCCGCCCGAGGTCGGGAGGTCGGCCATGGCGGATTGGATCGCGCTGCCGGGCCACGGATCCGCGACGGTCCCCGCGTGCTTCGTGGGCGCGAATTCCGTGGCGATCCGGACACCTGCGATGCGCTTCGCGTCGATGTCCGTGTCGGATATCGTCGTCCCCGGGATCCCGTCTCCCGGCGCCGCCAGGACCCGGGGCGCCAGCTGGCCTGCGAGGAACCCCGCGAGGACGCTGCCGCCCGCAAAGGCGCCGATCCGGAGGGCCTCGCGGCGGCTCGACTCCGCGAGCGCCTGATCCCCGAGCTGGGCACGCGCCCCCTCGTCCACGCGCCGTGGCCGCGGGATGTCGTCGGTCACCGCCTCGACGTTCGCGCGGCGTTCGCCTCTCGTCCGGCCGAAGATCCTTCGAAGGATTCGCATGGGGGCCCCACGGTCCGACGTGCGTTAAATCACTTTCCGAGTGAATGGCGGATAGCGAATCGACGAGGGCCGCGGGGCGCGCGCATCGGGCCCCTCGACGACCGGGAGGCGCGAGGGTCCGGAGGCGCGGATCCGGACGCCGCACGAGAGCGCTTCCAGGGGGCCTATGGCGTTTTCGTCAACAACTCATCGAACTTGTGAGCAATATGACCAACTCCGCGTGGACGAACGGGCGGAACGGTCGGCCATTATCGATTTCGATAGCGCGGCAAAAATCGTTCCACATCGCTTAAAGTCGGAACGGCTCTCAAGACACGCTACTCCGAGAGTTCGCGGGTTCCTACCGAAGTGGGGGAGTCGGGCCACGACGAAGACGGATTCATACAGGCATCGCCCCGGAGCATCCTCCGGGACCACGACGCGCGCGACGGACGCAGTCGCACGGCCCGTTTCGTCGGAGGAGGGGAGGACGTGATCAAGACCATCGCCGCGATCCCGGCCTTCAACGAAGAGAAGACGATCGGCAGCCTCGTCCTCGCAACGAGGGCGTACGTGGACGAGGTCGCCGTGATCGACGACGGATCGACCGACAAGACGGCGTGGATCGCCGAACAGGCGGGTGCGCGCGTCGTGCGGCATGTGAACAACCGTGGCTACGGTGCGGCGATCCGATCGTGCTTCGACTACGCGCGGAACAACGGGACCACCGCGCTCGTGATCCTGGACGGCGACGGGCAGCATCGACCCGAGGCGATCCCGAGGGTCGTCGAGCCCGTCCTGAACGGCGACGCCGACGTGTCGATCGGCTCGCGCTTCCTCGACGGGCGGGCGGTCGCGAAGGTCCCTCGCTACCGGCGGTTCGGAATCCGCGCCCTCACGAGGCTCACGAACCTGGGGAGCCGGAGGAACAAGCACGTTCGCGACGGTCAGAGCGGGTTCCGCGCGTACTCCCGGCGAGCCTTGGACGTGCTGGATCCGCGCGAGGCGAACATGGGCGCAAGCGCCGAGCTGCTGTGGGACGCGGACCGGCGTGGACTCACGGTCGTCGAGGTCCCGGTCGAGATCGACTACGGCGGCCACGACAGCTCCCAGGGTCCCGTCCGGCACGCCTTGAGCGTCGTCGGCTCGATGGTCCGGTACGTGGAGACGGAGCATCCGATCGGCGCCTTCGGCCTGCCGGGGGTTGCGCTCATCATTGCCGGGCTCGTCCTGGGCATCGACACGGCGAACCGATACTACGCCGACCCCCTGAAGGAGCTCGCGGAGGGCGACGCGCTCCTGACGCTGCTGCTGATCATCATCGGCACGATGCTGTCCTTCACGGGAATCATCCTTCACGCGGTCCTCAATGCCAGCAGGCGCAAGCGGTAGCGACGGCGCCGCGGAGGGACGGGATGCCCGGAGACAATCCAGGAGCGAAAGGGAACGTGCCGCACGCGACGACGGACGAGACGGGACCCCGCGTGTCGCTCGTCATGCCCGTGAAGAACGAGGCCCGCCGAATCGAATCCGCCCTCCTCGCGCTGAGGGACCAGACGCTCCGCCCAATCGAGGTCCTTGTCGTCGATGGACACTCCCTCGACGGGACCGTGGACCTCGCGAAGACCCTCGGCGCCCGCGTGCTCTTCGAGGACTACGGGACCCGCGCCGGAGCGTGCCAGGTCGGAGTCCGGAACGCCTCGGGGGACCTTGTCGCGTTCACGGACGCGGACTGCATCCCTGCGCCGGATTGGCTCGAGACCCTCGCGTCGAACCTTGACGCGGGAGTCGTGGGCGTGGGCGGGCGGATCGTGAGCGAGGGAGACACGTTCTGGCAAGTGGCCGTCGACGCGGCCCTCGACACGACCATCGGGAGCGCGAACTCCGTGCAAGGCCGCATGTTCCGCGAGAAGCGCTTCGTGTCGAGCATCAGCGGTTCGAACTCGCTGTACCGGCGGACGGACCTCCTCGCCGTGGGAGGCTTCCGGACGGACCTCGTGACGACGGAGGACACGGAGCTGAACCGCCGCCTCCTGGCGCGAGGAAAGCTGCTGTACGTGCCCGATGCGGTCATCCGCCACCGTCACGAACGAGGGCTCCGGGAGTTCGCCCGCCGGATCTTCCAGTACGGGTTCGGTCGCGGCCAGAGTCTCCTGCCGGGTCCGCCGCTCCTGATGCCCCTCGCGTTCCTGTCGATCGTCGTCCTCGGGTTTGTGCTGCCCTGGTTCGCGCTCGCCCTCGCGGCCGCGTACGCCGGCGTGGTCCTCGTGTCCGCCGCCTCCGTGGCGGTCCGGAGGCGCCGCGCGGGATTCCTCCTCAGCGTGCCAGTCATCTACCTGATCGAGCATGCGTCGTACGTGGCCGGCTTCTGGGTCGGCCTGTTCCGTTCGCGATGGTCGAAGCCGCGGAAGCCGTCCGTCCTGGAGGGGCCCTCGCCGTGAGGATCGCCCACGTCGGCGTGGAGATCGTACCGTCCGAGGGACGGGCCTTCGTGGGTGGCCTCGTCAAGAACGTCGCGACGATCGCGGCCTTCCAGGCCGCGCACGGACACGCAATCGACATCGTCACGACGGACCTGCGCGGCAAGGGGGCGGACGGGTCCCTCGGCCGCCTGCGCACGGTGTCGACGTACGGCCGCTACGGTTCGATGCTCTTTGCCGCCTCGTTCGTCCGGGGGGCGGCGCGAGAGCTGCGGCTCGAGGACCGCGGGGGGAATGTCGACGTCGTCCATGTCCATTCCGCGTACGCGGCTCTCGGTGTCCTCGGCGGGCGGATGCGCTCGATCCGAGCGCCCAAGATCTTCAGCCTCTACTCACCTAACTTTCGCGCGCTGCCGGGCCACGACTGCAACGGAAGCCGCCCGCGTCGCCGCGTCGCGCGTCGGGCTCTCGCGTCGTTCGACGCCGTCGTCGTCCCGAGCGACCACCTGAGGCAGCGCGCCCTGGCCGCGGGCGTGCCCGAGCACGCTATCGTACAGGTGCCGCCCGCGCTCGACCCTTCCATGCTCGGCAGCCTGCCGTCCCGCGAAGAGGCTCGCGCAACCCTCGGCCTGCCCCTCGACCGGCCCGTCGTCGCGTTTCTCGGGAACTTCTCGCCTTGGAAGGGCATCGAGGACCTCCTGCGGGCGATGCGCGCCGTGCACCGGGACTTCCCGGAGGCCCTCTTGCTCACCGCGTGGGGCGAGCCGTACGCTTGGAGCGGGAACCGACGGGGATCCGTGATGGCCCTCGTCTCCGAGCTCGGCCTCGCGGGGGCGATCCGGGAGCTCGGGATCGTGCCGGACGTCCGGACCGCGCTCCGGGCCGCGGACGTGCTCGTCGCCCCGTTCCGATGCACGTGCAAGGTGCTCGACTACCCGCTCTCGATTCTTGAGGCGATGTCGTGCGAGCGAGCCGTCATCGGCACACGCGTGGGCGGTGTGCCGGAGATCCTCGCGGACGGGGCCCGCGGGGCCCTCGTCGAGCCGCGGGACGTGGGCGGTCTCGCCGCGGCGATCGAGGCCACCCTGGAAGATCCGAACGAAGCCCGCGCCGTCGGGATGCGAGCCGCACACTGGGCCCGTGCCCGGTTCCGCCCGGAGGCCGTCTCGCGCGACCTCGACGCCCTGTACGAGCGCCTCGGGTCGTCCCCGCCTTCGTAGGGTCCTCCATGCACCTGATCGCGCTCGTCGGTGCCGACGGGATGGGAAAGAGCACGCAGGCGCGGAAGCTCACCGAGCGTCTCGTCGCGGCAGGCCGACGCGCCCGGGTCGTGCGCCCCGTGTTCCTCCTCTTCAATCCGTGGCGGATCCGGAAGGACGGAAGGCCGATCCGCGCCGTGAGCCCGCGCGCTTTGCGCGTCGACGCCCGGCGGATGGGCGCGCTTCGTCCGCTCGTGGGATACATCTATGCGGTCCTGGCGTACGCGTACATCCGCGCGTTCCTCCGCCGCGATGACTTCATCGTGTGCGACCGGTACTTCTACCAGTACTTTCACGACCTGGCAGGGCGGGCCGCGCCCGGTCTCGCGCGGGCCTTTCCACGGCCCGACGTGACCGTGTGGCTCGACGGGGGCATCGAGATTCTCGTGAGCCGCATCGACGGGGCGTCCCTCGAGCCGCGCGAAAGGGAATACTTCAAAGGCGTCCTCGAGTTCCACAGG
>JBQTHW010000143.1:0-8058 GCA_052389495.1 Methanobacteriota archaeon
GGCCTCTCGGACGGAGAGCCCCTTCGGGATGTACCCGCCGAGCGGGTCGTGCGCGCTCGTCTGGTCCGTCACCACGTCGGGCCGCAGCCCGCGGCGGACGAGTTCCGGGTGGACGTCCGCGCAATTCCCGACGAGCCCGATCGACAACGGTCGGCCCGCCGCCTTCGAGTCCGCCGCGAGGCCGAGCGCCTCGTCGAGATCCCGCACGAGGACGTCGCAGTAATTGTTCTCGACGCGCCGACGGATGCGCGCCTCGTCGACCTCGACGTCGAGACACACGCCGTCGTTCATCGTGACGGCGAGGGGCTGCGCGCCGCCCATGCCCCCCATCCCGCCCGTCAGCACGAGCCGTCCCTTCAGGGAGCCGCCGAAGTTCGCGCGGGCGCACGCGGCGAGCGTCTCGTACGTGCCCTGGACGATCCCCTGGGACCCGATGTACGACCACCCGCCCGCCGTCATCTGTCCGTACATCGTGAGGCCGAGCCGCTCGAGCTCGTAGAAGTGCTCCCACGTCGACCAGCGCGGCACGAGGTGCGCGTTCGCGATCAGGACGCGCGGCGCGTCCCGCTGCGTCCGGAACACCGCGACGGGCTTCCCGCTCTGCACGACGAGCGTCTCTTCGTCGCCCAGCGTACGAAGCGCGGCGACGATCCGCCGGTACGCCTCCCAGTCCCGTGCGGCCTTGCCCGTGCCGCCGTAGACGATCAGCTCGTCCGGGCGCTCCGCGTTCTCGAGGTTGTTCTCGAGCATGCGGAGGATCGCCTCCTGACGCCAACCTTTGCAGCGCAGGACGGACCCTCGAGCCGCGCGGATCCGCTCCATGGCGTGGAGCAATCCGCAGGATGCCTAAAGGCTTTGGCGACGTCCGGCGGGCTCAGTCGAACCGTGCGGCCGCGGCCTCGAGGATTCCGGACTCCAGGACGTAGCCGTACAGGGACGGTGGCCCCGGCGAGTACTGGACCTGCATCCTCGGCCCCGTGTACTGCGCGTTCTCCTTGCTCGCGAAGGAAAGCGTCGCGTCGTCCACGTCGCTCGCGATCTGCAGGACCGTCCCGAAGTTCGACGGGCCTCCGTACGAGTGCCACCGCATGAGCTGCTTCGACACGTCGATCCAAATCCCCGCGCCCGGCTCGGGCAGCTCCCTGACCAGGGTCGCCGTGCGCGTGTCGAACGCCATGAGGGGCTTCGTCTCGAAGCTTGCGGTGTTCTCCGACCACGAGGTCAGGAGGCGCCCCGTGACGATCGTCGCAGGAAAGTCGGCGCCCGACGCGGACACGACGTGGAACTGCACGCGTGCCTCCTTGATCAGGTCGCCCGGCCGCAGCTGGCCGTTGAGGTTGAACTGGATGAGGCTCCAGTTGAGCTCGCCGCCTGAGCGGGAGACGGTCAGCGTGGTCTCCCGGCCCTGGGGATCGTCCGCGTTGAACGTCGACAGGGTCGTGTCCCCGGCCACGCGAGCGAAGAACGTCCGCGGCGGGGAGTTGAGCGCCGTGACGACGCTGAACGCGGAAACGGAAACGAGCGCGAGCGCCACGAACACCCAAGCCACTGTGCGACTCCGAGAAGGCATGACTCCCTACTCCTCCCGCGCTAGCTTGCATCGGCGGCAACTTACTTAAGGATTGCTGGCGGCGGCGGTCCCATGGAGAGGACCGAGCGGCCCTGCTCTCAGAGTTGATTCCAGGGCGCGCGGTCGTCTCCCGACGCCGGGCGAACGCCCCGGCCGGCCCCGACCGCCGTGAACGATAGAGATATCCTTCCACGGGCGATGAGTTTCGCGGGGACGTCCGCGCCGTGAAGGTCTCGTGGAGCGTCGACTCGACCGCCAAGGATTTCCTGTGGAAGCCGCTCGACGACGCCCTCCTCCGGCTCGCGGACGGCTTGTCGCGTCCCCTCGTCCTCGAGATCGGCGGCGGCGACGGGAACGTCACGAGGCCCCTCGCGAGGGCGGGCGCCCGGATCGTCGTCCTCGACATCGATCGCGAGGCGCTGAGACGCGTGCCGTCGGAGAGCGATGCGATCCTCGCCGACGTCCTGCACCTTCCGTTCAGGCGTGCGGCGTTCCACGGAATCGTCGCCCGGGCGACCCTCCACCACGTGCCCGACCGCTTGGACGACGCCCTCGCGGAGATGGACCGCGTGCTCAAGAAGGACGGGCGCGTCGTCGTCCAGGAGCCGCTCGGTGGCAACCCAATCTACGGCCTCGCGCGCCGCCTCTTCCCGACGAGTTGGCACGATCCCGACGAACGTCCGCTCGCGTGGTCCGGCTACGCGGACAGACTCGCGCGACGGTGGCGCGTCGATGAATCGTCCGCCCACTTTCTGTTCACGTACCTGATCCCGTTCCTCACGGCGCGGATGGGCGACGGAGGCCCGCGTCGGCTCGCCGGTCTCGTGCGGGCGGTCGACGCATTGGACCGTGCCCTCCTCCTCGCCCTCCCGCGGCTCTCTAGGCTTGCGGCGTACATCCATGTCCTCGCGCACAAGTCTCCGGATCAATCGTCCGCATAGGCCGTCCGCCTCCAAGAACCGTCAGGAACGACACGCCAGTGCGATCTCGTAGACGACGAGGTACGGTGTCTCGAACGCGCGCGTGTAGCACGCGTCGGCCTCGAATCGGAACGTCCAACCCGTGTTCCTCCACACGAGGACCGTCGTGAGATCGTGTCGGATGGCGATCCCGCGTTCGTCGAAGATCGCGACGTCCGACGGAGCCTCCACCCCCGTTGCGGAGACTTCGAAGGCAATCGAGGGGGCGCCGAGCCGACGGACCTCGATCGCCTGGACGCCCCACACGGGATGCACTTCCTCGTACCCAACCTCCCCGTCCGCGTCGAGCGGGGACACCGTGAGGCGGACGCTCGCAGGTCGGTACCTCGTACTCGCGGACACCTCATCGACGCCGGTCGAGACGTCGGACCAGGGCTGGTAGTACGCCGGCCACACCCACACGTCCCAGTCGCCCGACGCGACGGCGCCTCCCTCGAGCCGGAACGAGATCGTCACGCGCGACCCGTCGAGGCGCACCTCCTCGATGATCGTCTCCGTGCCGTTCGTCGCCGCGTGCCGGAACTCGAAGCCGTCGGCCAGGCGGGTCGGCGTCGCTCCCTCGAGGACGGAGACCGGGTACGCGTTCGCGGGGCCGTTGACGTACACGAGCGGGTAGTAGAAGCCGTCCACGTTCGCCTGGATCGCGGGGTCCGCGAGCCGGCCCGTCGGGGACGCGGCGACCTGGAGGGCGCCGTTCTCGATGCCCACGCTCCCGGCGAAGAACCGCTGGAGGTCCAGCTCCGACTCCCCGACGTCGGACAGGGTCCACGTCCACGGCGCCCCGGACCCGATCGCGCGGCGGTTGCTAAGCCCCTCGACGAACCAGCCGTTCACCTTCCCCTCGTCGTAGAAGCCGTCGGACCACGACGTCGCGACGGTCCCCGTCCCGGCCTCGAGGTAGTCGAACGCGGCAAGGTCTGCGGCGTGGACGCGCTGGTAGTACGGCGCGGAGATGCGGATCGCGGCGCCGTATCCGAAGCCGGCCGCGGCACCCAGCGTCGCGGCGAGGAGGAGCGCCCCGACGATCGCGGCCTCGGCGCGCGGGTCCCTCCGGTGCGCCGCAAGCTCCTCCCACCCGAGGTGGGCCAGGAGCCCGACGCCCGCTCCGATCATGATCGGGAGGAGGTACACGACGCGCAGGTTGTAGGAGATGTCCCAGCCGGCGAGGAACGGGACGAGGAGGCTGAAGCCGAACACGGCGCCCGTCACGACGACGAGGCTGCGTCGGTTCGCGAAGTACGGGAGCCCGAGGCCCAGGACGACGAAGAACAGGAGGAGCGCGTTGTCCCGGACGCCCCAGAGCAGGATCGTGAACGGCCGCACGAGGTCCGGCGCGATCCATGGCGTCGCGCCCCGGAGTCGGGTGTAGTAGCCCGCCGCCGCGAGCGACACGGCGCCCGTCGTCCCGAAGAACGAGGCGACGCCGCGCGCGCCGAGCGGGCTCCAGTCGAGGCGGAAGCGCCGCCTCCGGACGCCGTGGGCGACCCACCGCAAGCCGAGGACCGCAAGGAGCCCCGTCGCCATGAACGGGTGCGCGAGGACCGTGAGCCCCGTGAACAGGCCGACGAGGAACCCTTGCCGCTTCCCTTCCCGTACCCAGCGTTCCATCGCGCCGAGGCTGAAGGCGATCATGTCGAGCGCGATGAGGGTCGCACCCCCGCTCCAGCCCGTGAGTTCGCCGATCATCGGCGCGACGGACGCCGCGGCGGCGCCCAGGAGGCTCGGGACAGGCGGCAGCCACGCCCGGAGCATGAAGTACAGCCCGACCGGGAGGAGGAGCAGGGCGATCCCCATGCTCACCTGGAACGCGGGGACCTCGCCGAGCCACAGGAGGGTCGCGACGAGCGCAGGGAACAGGGGCGCGTGGCGCAGCTCCCGCACGCCGGTGCCGAGCAGCGCGCGGGCGTCCGTGACGTAGTGCGCCGCGTCCGCCGCGAAGTACAGGTCCACCGTGCTCGAGATCGCGGACAGGGTCGCGAACGCGTTCACGACGCCGACGAGGACGATGAGGGGCGCCGGGGCGGTCCGGAGGATTTCGCGGAGCGTCGCCTCCCATCCTCCCCGGGAGTCGCGGTGTGGGCGGACCCCCTTCACGTCGGAAGCAGCTCCCATGCGGCGCGCGTCCCTCGTGGACGTTCACGAAACCCAGGGTCGGCTCTCCATATTAACCTACTCCCGGACGCGCGATCGCCTGCGATCGTGGGCTCCGGGCGGACCCCGGTCGTGCGGATCGCGCTGCTCGCGGCACGTTATCATCCGCGAGACCGTCCGCGGAGAGTCCCGAATAATTTATTAGCTTCCAGGCCCCTCCGATTGTGCCCATAACGGAGCGCGTCCCTGGAGGAGGGGACGGGGAGGAGTGGGCTTGGGCGGACGAACGGCGACGATCACGAGTTTTCACGAGGCATTCCTAAGCGCCCCGCGCCCCGTCCGTCGCGCCCGTCCCTCCGTCGTTCCGTGAGGCGCGGTTCCCATGCGGATCGTCCTCGTGAGCGACTACTACGCCCCGCACGTCGGCGGGGGCGTCGAGCGCGTCGTCGAGGAGATCGCCGTGCGGCTCGCGTCGCAGGGCCACGCCGTCCGCGTGCTGACGATCAACCCCGACGGGTACCCGCCCGAGGAGGTCTCTCGAGGCGTCGAGATCGTCCGTCTCCCGGGGATCAACCTCACCCGCCTCGTTGGCGTGCCGGCCGCGCTGAACAAGGGCCTCCGGATTCGTCCGTACCTCGAGGACGCGGACGTGATCCACGTCCACAACCTGTTCTTCCTCCTCAGCGCGCTGACCCTCGTGGCGCGGCCCCACGCGCCGATCGTCACGACGATGCACCTCGGTAGCCTCGCGCGGCTACCGGGTCTCACGGGCCTGTTCGGCCGCGCGTACGAACGCACGATCGGCCGTATGATCCTCGAGCGCTCCGCCGCCGTCTCCGCCGTCTCGCCATCCGTCGCCCGCCACGCCCGCGACTTCGGGTTCGAAGGCCCGGTGTCCGTGATCCCGAACGCGGTCGACGTCGAGCGCTTCCGTCCTCCGGCGGGCCCGAACGGCTCGAACGGGCACGGCCCGCACGTCCTGTTCCTCGGACGCTTCTCGCGGAACAAGGGACCGCAGTTCCTCCTCGAGACGATCCCGCGTGTCCTCGAGCACGTGCCGAAGGCGCGGTTCCAGTTCGTCGGCGACGGACCCATGAGGCCGGTGCTCGAGCGGCGGATCCGGGACCTCCGCCTGAACGGCGAGATTCGGATGCGGGGCCGTGTACCCGACGTCGTGCCGGTCCTCCAGGACTCGGACGTCGTCGTGAGGCCGTCCCTCACGGAGGGCATGCCCCTCGCCGTCATGGAGGCGATGGCGTGCGGGAAGACGATCATCGCGTCCCGCATCGCCGGGACGCAGGACATCATCGAGGACGGGGAGAACGGGATCCTCGTCGAGCCGGGGAGCGTCGAATCGTTGCGCGAGGGCCTCCTGCGCGTCCTCCGGGACCGGGACTCCACGGTCCGGATCGGGCGGCGCGCGCGGGAGTGGGCCGTTAAGCAGATGACATGGGATACCATCACGCAACAGTACCTCGGCTTGTACGAGGAGGTTGCGTCCTGAGACGGCTCAGGGTCGGAATCGTCGGCTGTGGGTGGGTGGCGCGGCACCGGCATGTGCCCGCGTATCGGCGGTCCGGACGCGCGGACGTCGTCGCTGTGTACGACCGCCGGGAGGACCGCGCGCGGGAGCTCGCTCGCGCGTCGGGCGCGGAGGCCTTCACGGGAGAGCTCTCCGCCATGCTCGATGCCTCGAAGATCGACGCGGTGAGCGTGTGCACGCCTCCGTGGCTCCACGCACCGCAGACCGTCGCGGCCCTCGAGGCCGGCGTCCACGTCCTCGTCGAGAAGCCGATGGCGATGACGGTCGCCGAGTGCCGCACGATGTGCGACGCCGCGACGCGGACCGGTGCGAAGCTCGCGGTCGCCCACAACTTCCTCTACGCGCGTTCCGTCACGAAGGCGTCCGCGCGAATCCGAGAGCGTCGAGCGGGCCGCATCGAATCGACGTTCGCGTTCCAGATGAGCACGCCCCGGCGCCGCCTCCCGGACTGGTACGAACGGCTCCCGGGCCAGCTGTTCTTCGACGAGGCGCCGCACCTCGTCTACCTGACGCGGCGCTTCCTCGGGCCGGAGGAACCGCGCGTGCTCCACGCGGCGGCCCACACCGGCGACCCGAAGGGGGTGCAGAAGACGCAGAACGTCGCCGCGCTCGTCGCGAGTGGCGCAGGCTTGGGCGTCCTGTCGATGACGTTCAACGCGTCACGTGCGGAGTGGGGCCTCGGAATCGTGGGCTCCGAGGAGAGCTACGTGATCGACCTGTTCCGAGACCAGATCCTGATCATGGGCCGCGGGGGCGCCCACGCGCCGGGCGAGGTGCTCGCCCAAACCCTCGGCGGCCTCGCCCAGATGGCCGCGGGCGCCGTCGCCTCCGGCGCGCTGTACGCCTCCGGGCGGCTCTTGTACGGGCACCAGGCCGTCGTGGAGGGATTCCTCGACGCGATCGATTCGGACCGCACACCGCCCCTACCGGGCGAGGACGGCCTTCGGACGATCGCGATGCTCGACGACATTTGCCGCGCGGCCGGCCTCACGTCGTGACGAGGATCGGCTCGGGAGCGCGTCGCGTCAACGACGTCAGGAGATGAAAATTGGAAGGTGGGGCCCCGAGGGGGCCCCGTTCTCGCCTAGTGGCTTCGGGCTCTTAGCATCCGGGTGCCGCCGCGAGCGATCGTGGTCGTTGGTTCGACTCCCGGATCGTACGACGCGAGGGAGTCGAGCCGTCCGTCCTGGAGGTCCGCGAGGACCTGCTGGAGCGCGAGGATGCCTCTTGCCGCCTTGTCCGACTTCGCGACGCTCTGCGCGGGCGCAGGTGTGTACGCGCCGTTGTCCTCTGTCGTGACGCCCGTCGTCACAGAGACGGTCCGCGGGGTCGGTGTCACGTAGCCGGCCACGGGTCCGAAGGACACCTTGTACGTCCCGGGCTCCATGGACTGCCACATCCCCCAGTCGTTCCGCGGGATGCCGTTCACGAAGACCGTCGCCGCGGGCGCGCCGGACGTCGTCACACGCAGGGCACCGTGGATGATGAACGGGCCTTCGTAGACCGTCGTCTGGCCCGCCACGACGACGACGTCGCGCGGAGGAGGCGGCGTCGCGCCGTACACGGTCGCGAACGACACGGTGTACGTGCCCGGAGCCATCTTGACCCACGTCAGGCCCCAATCGTCCCGAGGCACGCCGTTCACGAGGATCGTCGACGGCCACGCGGTGCTCGTCGGCACGCGCAGGTAGCCGAACGAGATCGGATCGCGTCCGGGTGCGGACGGATTCGACGTGTAGACGCCCGACGTCGTGGCCGTCGCACCGGCGACGACCGTGACGTCCCTCGACGCCGGCGTGTCGAAGCCGGCGACGGGGCCGAACGACACGGTGTACGTGCCCGGCGCGGCCTCGCGCCACATGCCCCAGTCGTTG
>JBQTHW010000144.1:0-2789 GCA_052389495.1 Methanobacteriota archaeon
GGACGACGTGGTCCGATCCGTCGCCGACGCGTTCCGCACGCGCACGTACAAGGAGTGGGACGCCCTCTTCGCGCGCGAGGGTCTGCCCGTCGCGGGCGTGCGTCGCGTCTCCGAGGTCGTCGACGACCCGCACGTGGCCGCTCGAGCTCTCCTGCCGACCGTCGACGTCCCCGGGGTCGGCCCCCTGCACGTGATCGCCCACCCCGCGAAGCACTCCGTCTCCGAGATCGAGAACCCGGCTCGGGCGCCGGAGAAGGGGCAGGACACGGAGGCGATCCTCCGGTCCCTCGAGTACACGGACGCGGAGATCGAGGACCTCGCCCGTCAGGGCGTCATCTCGCGCTAGCGCGGAACGCGTCTCGCCGGAGAGGGCGGACTCACTTGAGCTTCGCGAGGACCCTCGTCGCCTCGTCGACCGACCAGGCCTTCAGGGTCGTCGAGCGGATGTTCCCCTGGCTCCCGAGCTGGAGCAGTGCCTGGAGGACCGTCTCGTCGTTCGGCGCCTCCGAGACCGCCACGGCATCGTACTCGCCCAGCGTGTAGAAGATGTCCATCTTCCCGCCAAGCGACTGCACGAGCGACTTCGCGGCGTCCGCTCGCTTCGGCGATTCCTTCACGCTCTTGATTCCTTGGTCCGTCCACTTCAACAGGCTGATGTAGTGCGGCATATCGCCCCTCCCGTCGGGACATGCGGGTTGGGGTATTTAATCGGCGAGGGTCGAGCCCCCCGGAACGCCGGACGTGGACCGCTCCCCGGAGGGCCGCGGCGCCGAGACGCGCTTCGCCGCGAGGGCGGAGAGGGCCTCGAGGACGCACCGGTGGGCCGCCATCGCCGTCACCTCGGCGTGGTCGTACGGCGGCGAGACCTCGACGACGTCCATCGCGACGACGTCCGTGCGACGGACGACCTCGCGAACGGCCCGAAGGAGCTCCCGCGCGCTCAGGCCGCCCGGCTCCGGCGTCCCCGTCCCCGGCGCCGCCGCCGGGTCGAGGACGTCGATGTCGACGGACAGGTAGACCGCGTCGGGCCCGTCGAGCGCCTCCGCGACCGCGTCCTCCAGCACGGCGGGCATTCCGCGCTCCTCGATCTCCACCATCGTGTGCCACCGCATCCCTCGCTCGCGCATCCAGCGGAACGTCTCACGGTCCGGCCAGTATCCGCGCAGCCCGACCTGCACGAAGTTCCTCCCGTCGATCCAGCCCTCCTCGATGAGGCGGCGCATCGGGGTGCCGTGGCTCAGGAGGGCGCCGTAGAGGTCCTTCCCCGTGTCCGCGTGAGCGTCGAAGTGGACGACCCCGACCTTGCGGGGCCGGTGGACCTCGCTCACGGCCGCGGCCGACGGATACGTGATCGAGTGGTCGCCTCCGAGGACGATCGGCACGACGCCGGCGGCCGCGACCCGGCGGACCTTCTCCCGGATCACGCGGTGCGCCCGTTCCGGTCGCGCGGGGACGACGGGGGCATCCCCCGCGTCGACGCACCGGATCGCGCGGAAGGTGTCGACCTCGAGCTGGATCGACCAGATGTCGCCCGCGAGGTACGACGCCGCGCGGATCGCCCGCGGCCCGTACCGCGCCCCCGGGCGATTCGAGGTACCCTCGTCGAAGGGGGCGCCTACGATCGCGACGTCGGGTTTGGCCGCCCGAAGGCTCGGCTCGTCCGGGCACAGGGGGAGCTTCATGAACGTCGGCAGTCCGACGTACGCGGGTAGGTCGACCTCCCGGAATTCCTCGAACTCGTCAATCGGCGTCTCGGGACCCATGCCGCGGCCTCCTGCGACCCGCCCGCTACTCCCCCTTGAACTTCGGCTCTCGCTTCTCGAGGAAGGCCTGGAAGCCCTCGTAGATGTCCTCCGAGGAGGTGACGAGGCCAAACGCGAGCGCCTCGAACTCCGTCGCGGCGTCGATCCCCATTCCGCCGCCTCGGTTGAGTAGGAGCTTCGCGAGCTGCATCGCGAGGGGCGGGCCCTTCGCGAGGCGCCCCGCGAGACCGCGGGCCTCCGCGTCAAGCGCGTCGTTCTCCACGGCTTTCGTCACGAGGCCCAAGGCCGCCGCCTCGTCGGCCGTGAGCCGGGAGCCGAGCATGACGAGCTCCTTCGCCTTCGCCTCCCCGAGGATCCGGATGAGACGTTGGCTCCCGCCCGCCCCGGGCACGAGGCCGAGGGTGATCTCCGTCTGCCCGATCTTGGCGCGCCTCGCGGCGATGCGGAAGTCGCACGCGAGGGCGAGCTCGAGGCCGCCGCCGAACGCGTAGCCGTTCAGCGCGGCGACCGTCGGCTTCGGAAAGTGCGCGAGGCGGTTCATGACCTCCTCCGCCCGCCGGGAGAAACGCCACACCTTGAACGCCTTGCCGATGTCACGGAAGGCGGTCAGGTCGGCCCCCGCGCTGAACGCGCGGTCGCCCGATCCCGTGACGATCACGCAGCGCACCTCGTCGTCCCGTCCGAGCGCGTCGCGCGCCCTCTCCAGTTCGTCGAGCTGGTCCGGGCTGAGCGTGTTGAGCCGGTCCGGCCGGTTGAGCGTGATCGTCGCGACGCCCGCCGACGCGTCCTTCGACACGAGGATCGTCTCGAAGTCCATCGGGCTCCCGGAGGCGCGGTGCTCATAGAAGCCCTTTCCGGATTTCACACCGAGGTCCCCGCGTGCGACCATCTCCTCGAGGATCTTCGCTGGCGTATGCCGCGGGTGGCCCTTGAGGGCCGCGAGGACGACGTCGATCCCGACGTCGTCTGCGAGGCCGAGGGGGCCCTTCGGGAAGGCGGTCCCGAGGCGCATCGCCTCGTCGATCT
>JBQTHW010000145.1:0-7067 GCA_052389495.1 Methanobacteriota archaeon
CGTTCAACGAACTGCACGCCGCGAACAACCAGATCGTGATGCCGAGCGACCGCCCTCTGAAGTCGATCCCCGAAATCGACGAACCTCTCGACTCGCGGTACGAGACGGGGCTCGTGACGGACAACCAGGCTCCCGACCGGGGCACCCGGATCGCGATCCTCGAACTCCGCGCGAGGGAGGCGAAGCGCGCGATCGAGCCGGAGGTCCTCGCGCTCATCGCGGACCTCGTCGAGGACAACGTGCGCGAGCTCGGCGGGGCGTTCAACCGCGTCGTCGCGTTCTCCGCACTCATGGAGCGTCCGATCACGCGGGAGCTCGCCCAGCAGGTCCTGCGCGACGCGGGCAGCGAGCCCTCGGAGGCCACGAAGGTGGGCCTCGAGGACGCCGCACGCGACCTCTCGCCGGGCCGCAGTTACCTCGTCGAGGAGGACCGCCCCGCGGCCGCGTTCCGGCTGTTCGCGAAAGCTCACGCGTCGACCCACGGCGGGATGATCATCACGCGGACGAATCCGAAGCGCATGCGGGAGACGTTCGCTCCGTCCGCGGACCGGATCCTCTGGCTCACGGACCGTGAGGGCAGCACGGAGAACACGATCCAACCGGTCCTCGAGCGGATCGTCTACGAGATCGACGACTTCTTCGGGAAGCGGCCCGGAGGCGCGCTGCTCCTTGACGGGCTCGAGTACCTCGTGTCGAACAACTCGTTCGAAGCGGTGTTGAAGTTCGTCCGGCGCGTCGTGGATTCCGTATCGGAAGGCCGGTCGATCCTCCTCATCTCCCTCGGCCCCGCGACCCTCAAGGACCAGGAGCTGCGGATGCTCGAGCGGGAGATGGAGGTCCTCCGCTTCGGCTGAGCGGGTCCGCTATTGCGCGTCGATCTCCCGACGGAACTCACGAAGGTAGCGGACCGCGGCGCCCCAGTCCTCCTTCTTCGCGTGGACGCTTGCTGCCTTCAGGATTCCGATCGGCTTCGTGAGGTCGCCCCCGCGAACCTTGAGATCGAGCAGGACGTTCCGCGCGCGCTTCATTTCTTCCTCGACGAAGGACGGCAGCGCCTTCGCAAGCCGGTCGCGCGCCTCCTCCGCCGCCTTGAGGGCGGTGGCCCGATCGCGTCGCGCCATCGCCTCGCGTCCCGTCCGCAGGAACCGCTCGACCTCGCGGACGTCGAGGCCGAGCAGCTTCGCGTCCGAGAGGAGCCGGTCGTCCTGGTCGAGCGCATCCTTCGCCTCGACGTAGTCGCGCGCCTGGGCCCGGAAGCCCTTCGTGGCGACCTCGACCTGGTCCGCGGCCCCCTCGTAGTTGCGCGCGTCGATCCGGTTCACCGCCTCGCGCAGCGCGCTTTCGAGGCTCGAGGCGTCCTGCGTCGGCCCGGCGCGGGCGACCTCCGAGAGGAACGTCTCAATCCGGCGGGACAGGTCGACCGTCAACGCGATGTCGAGCGCGTGCTTCGCCTCCGCGATGCTCCGCAGGGCGCGTTCCACGTCGCGCTGCTTCCCGGCGACGATCGCGTCGTTGATGGCCCGCTTCTCCCGATCGATCTCGAGGCCCAGCCGCTTCGCGTTCACGAGGAGACCGCGCACGTCGTTCACGTACTTCGGGAGCTCGCGGTACATGAGCTTGCGGTCCCCGCTCGGAGTCGGAATCGGCGCCTCGCGTCGCGTCCTCTGGATCGCGGCAAGGCGCTCCGGGATCCCGACCCCGATCTTCGGGGCTGACGGCACGGGCGGGGGCACCGGGACCGAGGGAGTCGCGGGAGCCTGCGCCGAGGGCGCGGTCGGCGCCTCCTCGTCCTCCGCGAACAGGACGCCACAGCTCGGGCAGCGGACCGCGTCCGGGGACACGGAGACCTTGCACACGGGACACTCGAACTCCGCGGACTCCCCCTCCTCGAACTGTGCGCCGCAGGAGGGACACGAGGTCGCGGCCGCGTTGACCGCGCCCTCGCACATGGGGCAGATGAACTGCTCGCCCGAGGCGCTCGGCGCGGCGGGCGCGGCGCCGATCGATCCCGCGGGCTGCGTCTTCGCGACACTCTTCAGTGCCTCGATGATCTCCGTGTGGCTGTGGTCGCCCGAGATCGATGCGAGGATGTCGTCGAGGCTCCGCGCGTCGTTCACGCGAACCTCCGTGATCTCGAGCGAGGCGCCCTCCTTCACGTCGAACAGGCTCAGGTCCGTCTGGCAGGAATCGCACTTCCGTGCGTCCGCGGCGATCGTCGAATCGCATACGGGACAGACCTTGGTCTCCCTAGGAGGCGTAGACGCACACCTCGAAACGCAATGCGCGTTTCTCACGCGGCCGGCGATTACAAAGACTTTCCGGTATCGGTGCGGAGAATGATAAGTGCTCATCGGAGATAACCAGCGCGGAACCGTTAAGTGAGCCTTTCACACGTGGACGCGCGTAACGGCGCACCCTCATGAGCTTCCGCACGGCGATCGACGGCTTGGACAAGGTGATCCGCTCCGAGATCGTCCCGCCGAAGGTCATCCTCGTGACGGGCCCGCCGGGATCCATGAAGACGTCGTTCTGCTACGCCCTCATGTCGCGGTACCTCAAGAAGACGGGCGAGTTCGGCCTGTACACGACGCTCGAGGAGACGGTCCAATCCCACCTCCGGAACATGGAGTCCCTTGGAGTCGACCTTTCCCTGAACATGCAGATCAGCGACTTCACGGACCTCCGGGAGGTCGACTCGGTCGTCGCGGCGGAGGACCAGACGGACTACATCGCGTTCATCGAGAAGATGATCGCGCACTTCAAGAAGGTCCACGGCTCGAAGTTCAAGATGTTCGCACTCGACTCCCTCGGCGCCCTGTACTCCCTCATGGAGAACACGTCGAACATGCGCAAACGGATGTTCTACTTCTTCAAGATGCTCCGCGAGAACGAGCTCACGTGCCTCGTGATCATGGAGCGCAGCGCGAACGGCGACAGCGTTCTCCTGGGGAACGAGGGGTTCCTGGTCGACGGGATCCTGCTCCTCGGGCTCGACCGGTCCCGCGGGAAGCTCGTCCGCTACCTGCAGGTCGAGAAGATGCGCGCGGCCGACCACTCCATGGAGAAGCACGCGATCGAACCCCGACGGGGCGGACTGACCGTCCTCGGGCCGATCTTCGAGACGGGGAGCTGACGATGCCGCCCAGACTGATCCGCATGACGCTTGAGGGGCGCACGGTTGCGCCGCACATCCGCACAGGGAGGCACCCATAAATGGCCGAGACATCGATCCTTGACGCGCTCGACGCGTTGAAGAAGCTCGAGGAAAGCATCAAGTCTCGCGACGCCGAGTTCAAGGAGCGCGAGACGGAGATCCAGGCGCAGTTCTCGAAGATCGACTCCGAGCGCCAGGCGCTCGACCAGGAGCGGCAGGCGGTCGCGGAGGAACGCGACGCGATCCTCGGCCGCGAGAAGGGCCTGCGCGCCCGCGAGAAGGAGCTCGAGCAACAGGATCGGGCTCTCGGCCAGCGGGAACAGGAGGTCGAGGGCTCGAGGCAGCGGCTCCTCGCAAAGGATAAGGAGGTCGAAGGGCGCGAGGCGGACATCGTCCGGAAGCTCGAGGTCCTCGCCCGGCGCGAGGAGGACCTCGCGAAGCGCGACGCCGACCTCGCCGCGGAGGCGAACGAGATCGTCGCCCGGAAGAACGACGCCATCGGGAAGCAGGAGATCGTCCTCAAGTTCATGGCGGACCAGAAGGCGGCGCTCGAGCAGGTGATCGCGAAGGGCCGCGAGATGCTCGACCGCGAGAAGCGGCTCGCGCAGGAAGAGCAGGTGATCGCCGCGGGCCGGGCGAAGCTCGCGGAGGACGCCCGCCGCCTCGCGGAGCGCGAGAAGCAGCTCGGCGCCCGGGAGGCGTCGGTGAAGGCGGCCCCCGCGCCGATGCCGGGTCCCGCTCCGCTGCAGGCCGCGCCGTCCGGACCGACGAGATCCCCCGCGCCCGCGTCCGCAACCCCCGCCCCGGGTCGGCCGCAGACGGCACCGCCCGTTGCGGCAAGGCCGTCACCCAAGCCGATCCAGCCGGAGCCCGAGCCGGAGCGCCAAGAGCGCTCGGGCGCCGAGTCCGAGTTCCCTTGCCCTTCGTGTGGCACGACGATCTCCGCCGACGCGATCATGTGCTACGCCTGCGGCCATCGTCTCCAAGACGAGCCCGCCGCGGTCGTCGAGGAGTCGTCCGAGTCCGAGGTCCCCTGCCCCTCCTGCGGGACGATGATCTCGGGCGATGCGATCATGTGCTACGCGTGCGGCCACCGGATGGGCGGCGACGAGGGCCGCGGGAAGAAGGAGGCCCAGCCCACCGTCAAGAAGGTCCTCAAGAAGAAGATCATCTGAGGCCGCCCGCGCGGCTCCGATCTCGCATGGGTACCGCGACGGTCGTCCGTGGCGGATGTTCGCTCGGATTTCCATCTTTACATGAGAATAATTATCCTGTCTCCATGCACGCCGGACGCCTGCGGCAGCGAGCGCGTCTGGGTATCGAGAAAGATAATCGGTCAATAGGCCTTTTATAGAGTGCCCTAGGATGGCCGGCGCCGCATGCCCGTCGGTCCATCCGCCCGGAACCGTCCCGCCGTCCCGACCTCGGGAGGTCTCGGGTTGTCCAACCGCGCGACACGGAATGGGAAGGCCCTCAGCTTCTTGGTCGTCTGGACCCTCGCGTTCGGCGCGATGGTCGCGGCGCTCCTCGCGTTCGCACCCGCCGTTCGGGCGGCTCCGTGCGACCAGGTCGGCGGCGTCATCACCGGCGACTGGACGATCACGACGCCCCAGGTGTGCACGGGGATCCTCTACACCGTCGACGGGACGATCAACGTCGACGCCGGCGGCAGCCTCACCCTCGTGGACGGAGGGCTCAGCTTCTCGAAGGACGCGGACCACGCGGGATACAGCCTGAACGTCAACGCGGGCGGCGAACTGTTCCTCGACAACTCGATCGTTACGACCCAAAAGGACGCGATCTCGCCCTACGTGAAGCTCGCGCTGACCGTCTCCGGCGCGAACAGCCGGTTCACGATGACCAACGGCGCCGTCCTGAAGTTCCCCGGTTGGTTCAACGCGACGGGCGCGACGATCAACATCACGGATTCGACGGTCACGGGCTTCCCGGACGGGGAGCTCTCGGACCTCGGGATCGACATGGACGACAACAACGATGCCCCGCAGATCGCGTGGGCATCGACGACCGCGAGCGTCTACGGGTCCCGCATCGAGCGACTCTACGAGTACGTCAGCGGTGGCAACGGCACCGGCACCGGCGTGGTCCGACTGACCGCCGGGAGCAACCTCTTCGCCTACGACTCGTACCTCGGGGTCGACTACTCGGACCTCGCGGACCGGCACAACGAGCTGCGCGTCGACGCGACGTCGAACGCGTACCTATACAACGTCACGATCGACCGCTCGCAGGACCCTGCGTCGAAGTCGGACTGGCAGTCCGCGTACGTGCCCACGGCCGCGGGCGGCAGCGTGTTCCTCCTGCGGTGGCTCCATGCGACCGTTCGCGACGCGACGGGATTCCCCGTGAGCGGTGCGACGATCACGTCCACCCTCAGCCCGAGCGCGACCGCCGCCCAGTACCCGGACAACGGGTTCGCGGCGACGCCGACCTCGCGTACCCTGTGGTACCTCGGTCGAGCCGCGAGCGGAGCCGGCGCGTGGGACATGACGGACGCGAACGGCCAGGCGGTCATCCCGCTGTACTCGGACCAGGTCACGGTAGCGTCCCTGCCGAACGCGGAATCCTTCGGCAACTACGAGGAGGTCGCGACGTTCTCGACCTCGAGCATCTCGGGCGGCGCGTTCTTCCCTCCGTATCCCTCGATCGCCGCCGAGGACAACAACGTGGATCTCACGCTCGCCTTCACCGACCTCACGGTGCGCACGGGACCCGACCTGGAGTTCCGCCAGTCGGAGTACACCGCGACCCTGGCCGTCATACAGAACCAGGCGTTCACGGCCTACGCGCGGATCTACAACAGCGGACAGACGGAGGCGGTCGACGTGTCCGTCGCCGCGTACCTCGACGGGAACCGCGCGGCCGAGTTCGCGCGTGTGAACGGCCTCTCCGTCCTCACGTTCCTGAACCAGTCGCTCAGCGTGGCCGGAATCCCCGTCACGGGCCCGCACACCCTCATGCTCGTGGCGGACCCCGACAACACGATCAACGAAGGCGGGGTCGCGCAGGAGAACAACAACTTCGTGAACATCACCCTGGACGTCATGCCCCCGCCCCAAGGGTTCGTCGCGATCCTCTCGCCGTCGGCCGGCCAGACGGTCGAGCCCGGCAGCGCACTGAGCGTGACGGGCTTCGTCCGGGACGAGAACCTGAACGGGATCGTCGGCGCCGCGCTGACGATCGAGCTGCGCTCCGGTTCCACCCTCGTGGCGACGAACCAGACCGTGTCCGGCGACGCCGGCTTCTTCATCGGGACGATCTCCGTGCCGAGCAACAGCCAGGACGGGTCCTACAGGATCGAAGTGGTACCCGCCTCCAGCCTGATCCTGGCGGACAGCCGCTCGATCGCGGTGCAGAGGGGCGGTTCGTTCCTCTTCGCCCCCGTGCCGATCCTCGGCTTCCCGTACTGGATGTTCCTGACGATCCTCGGCGCGGCCCTGGCCATCGCGATCGGCGTGACGACGTACTGGAAGGTGTACGGCCTCGGCAAGATGGTCGAGTGCGGCGAGTGCGGCGCGTTCATCCCCGAGGACGCCGCCTCCTGCCCGAAGTGCGGGATCGAGTTCGAGAAGGACATGGCGAAGTGCTCGAACTGCCAGACCTGGATCCCCGTCGACGTGAAGCGCTGCCCCGAGTGCGGCGTCGAGTTCGCGACGGGCCAGCTCGAGATCGCGGACTACCAGGAGAAGATGCGCCTCCAGTACGACGAGGTCGTCCAGAAGTTCAAGGTGGAAGCGTCCCGCCAGCTCGGCCGCGCGCTCTCGGACGGCGAGTTCCAGGAGTGGTGGCGCAAGCAGCCCACGTTCGTGACGTTCGAGGACTGGCTCCGCGAGGAGGAGGAGATGCGCAAGATGGGCTCGAAGCCGTGCCCCGTCTGCGGCACCCTCAACTCCGT
>JBQTHW010000146.1:0-11029 GCA_052389495.1 Methanobacteriota archaeon
GAGCGTGGACCCGAACCGTCGCGCCGTCCTCCGGCTGCTGCTACCCGTCTTCGCCCTAGTTGCCGCAGGCTTGTTCGCGGTCCAAGTCCTCCTTGGCCCATCCGTCTTCGGAACCGTGGCTGGGCTCACCCTTCGGTCCGAGAGCCCCGCCTACCGCGTCGGCGACACCGTGTCATTCCTTTTCGAATATCGGAGGGCGGACCCGGGAGTCCTATCCTGCTACTTGCCGTGGGGCGTCCATCGCCTGGTCGAGTCCGGTTGGCATCCGGTCGTCAGGAACGGCTGCCGTACAGTCCTGGTCTATCTGCGCGCGGGGATGCGCTTCGAATTCGAATGGCGAGCCCTCACCGCGACCTACTACCCGCTGTACGGGCTGGCCTCCGTGGAGCCAGGCACCTACCGTGTAATCCTTCCGATCGCATACGCGTGCGACGACGACTTCACACGCTGCGCGCATCAGACCCTATCGACGATTTTCTGGATTCGCTGAAACCACTGGGCGACCCCATGGGCTTTATAGCCCCGCGGAAATTGCTCGACCGCAGCCCCGTGGTGTAGTGGTCAAGCATGCGGGTCTTTGGAACCCGCGACGGCAGTTCGAATCTGCCCGGGGCTATGACCCGCATGAAGGCCCGCGCCCGCCTCGCCCTGACGTTCGACTCGAGCGGTGCGGCGCAGACCGTCGCCGCGTCCGTCGCCCTCGATGACGACGGATACATCCGGACCCGCAGGACCGGCACGACGATCACGGCGACCGCCTCCGCGGACGGCCCGATGAGCCTCCTCCACACGCTCGACGACTGGCTCGCGTGCGTCAGCGTCGCGGAGCGGACGGTGGAGGCGGCACGCCCTCGCGAACGTGTGCCGCGACGCCACGCCGGAACGCGAGCATCTCGCGGCGGTTCATCGCCGCGCGGGCGACGGCGCACAGATCGTCGTCGGGCGAGACGACGAGGACCTCGTCGCCCGGCCTGAGATCGGGATCCGCGTCGACGACGAACTTCGCGAAGACGTTTTTCCCATCGCGGGCGAAGGGGACCGCGTCCGGGTCCACGATCACGCGGAGCTGGGGTCGCGGGAACGCCTTCCATAGCCGGCGCGCGCCGCCGGCTTTGAGCGTGAAGAGTCCGTCCTCCGCCCGCAGGGAGAGCACGTGCTCGCCGTCCACGATCACGTTCCGGACCTTGCCCGTGTTCTTCGACACGACGTACCGGACCTCGCCCCCGAGGAGCGCCTCCGCGGCGCCGCGGCCGAACTGCACGTCCGCCGTCGCACGGATCCGGAGGACGTTCCAGTCCACGGAGCGCGGGCCGGGAGCGCGTGCGCGGAGCTCCGCGAGCGTCGCGTCGCCCTCCCACGCCAGACCGAAGGCGTAGCCCGCGCCGGACGCCCAGGCGCGAAAGAACACCTCGGCCGCCTCGACGGCCTCGAGGTCGAGCCTCTCGGGGATCAGGGACTGGGACAGCGGCCACACGTGGTCGAGTTCGAGAGGGACCGGCCCCCAGACGGACCGGACGACGGCGTGGACGTCCGCGACGGCGAGGGCCCGCTCGACCGCGTGGGCGTACCGCTCCGTGTACGGCCGGGCTCCCTCCGGGAGGACGAGGAGGCCCTTCGCGGGCGGCGGCGCGTATCGCTCCACGACGCGCCGTCGGAGCCGATCGAGGACGGGGCGGTGGGCCGTCTCCGGCCCGACGTAGTACATCGCGCCGCGTCGCGACGTCGGCTCGAACTCCTCGAGGAAGGCGACGTGCCGCCGCAGCTCGCGGACCGCGTCCAGGAGCGCGGGATGCGAGCGGGCCGTCCGCTCGACGAGCTCCCACAGGCTCCCTTCGACGATCGCGCGCCGGACCTCGCGGATCGCGGCGAAGCAGACGTGCAGGTTGTGCTCCGCGAGAAGGCGCTCGTCCCGCGCGATGTCGGCCATCGGGGAGGATGCGCACACGGGGCACGGGCACCCGGACTCCCGCAGCGCGGCGGCGCGCCGCGTGCCGTCGGGGAACAACATCCTCCCGTCGCGGGCGTATTTCGCGTACGACGCGGAGTCGAACAGGTCGCAGCCCAGGAGGGCCGCGAGCGGGAAGACGATCGGATGGCCCGCCCCGAACAGGTGGACGGGCTTCGAGGGGTCGAGGCCCTTCCTCGACGCGACGATCACCCGGACGAGGTCCGTGAAGCGATACGTCTCGAGGAGCGGCACGACGCCGCCGATCGCCACGACCCCGACGTCGAGGGAGGACACCTCGCGGGCGCACCGCTCCCGGAGATCCTCGTGGAGGCCTCCCTGGACGGCGCCGACGAGGACCATGTCCCCCTTCGCGGCGACGGCTTCCCTCGCACGCCGGACCGTCTCGTCGACGTCGGCCGACGCGCGGGCGTGGTCGTGCTCCGGTTCCGAGAACGGGTCGAGCATCGTGCCGAGGTCCGAGCCGATCGCCCGTTGGAACGCGACGACCTCCTCGTTCGCGACGTCGACGCTGCCGTACATGTGCTGCTGGAACGCCCCGGAGTCCGTCATCACGGCACCGGGGAAGCCGAGGAACCGATGGACGCCCGCCTCGAGGACGCCCTCGCGGGCGGGGGCCTTCCCGAGGATGTACGCGTTCGTGATCAGGATCTCCGCCCGGAACCTGCCCGCGAGGTCCCGCGGCGAGACGACGGGGCGGTTCGGGTTCACGACCGGGAGGAGCGCGGGTGTCGCCACGCGCCCGTGGCGGGTCTCCATCACGCCGACGCGCCCGAGCCCGTCACGGTCGCGCACCTCGAACACGCGCGGCCATCGCGACGGGCGGCATATGGCCTTTGCGGGCGCGTCCGCGGACCCCTCCGCAAGGGATATGTGCCCCGGCCGGCGTCGCGTGCGGAGGATGCTGCGCGAGACGTTCCTCCATGTCGACGGCGTCGGGTACCGGACGGAGGAACGCCTGTGGCGGGCGGGCGTGCTCTCGTGGGACGAGTTCCCCCGTCGTGCGGGGCGTGCGGGGATCAAGGGGACGCGCGCCCGGCGGATCGAGGAGGAGCTCGGCCGGTCGGAGGACGCGCTGCGGCGCGGCCGGTACCGCTACTTCGCCTCGTGCCTGCCGCCGAGGGAGCACTGGCGGGCGTGGCCGGACTTCCGGGGAGACGTCGCATACCTCGACATCGAAACGACCGGCCTGTCGATCGGCCGCGACGCGGTCACGGTCGTCGGCGTGTACGACGGCCGTCGGGAGCGCTCCTTCGTGAAGGGCGTGAACCTGTCGATGCTCCCGGACGCGCTCGCCCGGGCGCGGCTCCTCGTCACGTACAACGGGGTGCAGTTCGACGTCCCGTTCCTCCGGCGCGCGTTCCCCCGGATGCGGCTCGACCAGATCCACGTCGACCTGCGCTACCCCCTCCGGCGCATCGGTCTGACCGGCGGGCTCAAGTCAATCGAGGCACAGGTCGGGATCGAGCGGAGCGACGAGGCGGCCGGCCTATCGGGGGCGGATGCGGTGCGGCTCTGGCACGCGCACGAAGCGGGCGATCACGACGCCCTCGACCGGCTCCTCGACTACAACATGGCCGACGTCGTCAACCTCGAGCCGCTCGCGGAGCTCGCCTACAAGGGCCTTCGTTCGATGTACCTCGAGGGGGACTTCGTCACGGCGGACGCGTTCTCGGCACGGGCGGGCGCGCCCTGACGCGGTCCGCGGGGTACCTCGCCTCGTTCGTCGCGATCTTCGCCAGGATGGCGTCGGAGACGTCGATCCCCAGCGCGTTCCCGAGGCTGAGCCCGTAGATGAGGACGTCCGCGAGCTCGTCCGCGATCCCCGCGCGCTCCTCCACCGGGATCCGGGAGGGCGGGGCGGCGTCGCGCCACAGGAATCGCTCGATCAGCTCGGAGGCCTCGACGCTCAGGGCGATCGCGACGTCCTTCGGCCTGTGGAACCGCTCCCAGTTCCGCGCCTTCACGAACTAGGCCACGCGCTCGCGCAGCTGCCCCACGGTCACCGTGTCGTCGGCCATGGGACCGCATCGCGGTCCCGGGCCTTGAAGCGACCCGGTTCGGTGCCCCGGGCGAACGTCCTCCGTTCCCAGCCCGGAGGCGGAGCGCGGAATCTTCAAATAGCGTCCGAAGGCTGGCCCGCGCCGTGGCCGACGCCGTCGACCTCGTCCTGGGGACGTTCCAGTTCCTCGCGGCCCTCGTCCTCGTCTTCTTCCTGCCCGGCTACCTCCTGGTCCAGGCGCTGTACCCGCGCCGCGGCGAGCTGGACCGCGAGTACGACGGCCTGTACCGCGTGACCCTCGGGATCGTCCTGTCGATCGCCGTGACGGTCCTGTGGTCCTTCCTGCTCAACGGGTTCGGCGTGAATCCGCTCACGGGGCTCGGCTACGTCCGGGACGTGTACATCGCGGGCGGCCTGCTCGGCCTGTCCGCCGCGTTCTTCGTCGCAGGGTGGTGGCGCGGCGCCTACCCCGTCCTCGCGCGCGTCCATCCGGGCCTCGCGCGGGCGCCGCCTCCTGGGCCCTCTGACCTCCTGACGGAGGAGGACCGCGACCACGCGGTCCGCCTCAGGCTGCAGGACCTGGCCTCGCGGCGCGAACGCCTCCGGCGCGCGATCGCGGACGCGGAGCGCCGGATGCGCCTCCAATCCACGGAGGCCCGAGTCCACTACGAGAGGAAGCGGGACGAGGCGACGTCGGAGCTGAAGGCGCTCGACCTCGAGCTGCGGAAGCTCGAGGAGGAGCGGGCCGCGGAGCTGTACTGACATGCTCCACAAACTCGTCGTCGCCGTCCGGCAGGACCTCGAGCTGTCTCGGGGCAAGCTCGCCGTCCAGGTCGCCCACGCCGCCGTCATGGCGGCTCTCGATGCGAAGGCGCGCCACCGGAGGTGGTTCGCGGACTGGTACGAGGGCGGACAGAAGAAGGTCGTCGTGGGCGCGGCGAGCGTCGCGGAGCTCCACGGGCTGCGCACGAAGGCGAAGGCGATCGGCCTTCCGACCGCGCTCGTCGAGGACGCCGGGCTCACGGAACTGCCGCCGGGCACGACGACGTGCCTCGCGATCGGGCCGGGTCCGAACGAGCTCGTCGACCGCGTCACGGGACACCTGAAGCTCGTATGAAAGCGAAGTCCCGCCTCCTCGGAATCGACGACGCACCGTTCCGCTTCGACGACGCCGAGGTGCCGATCGTCGGGGTCGTCGTGCAGGCGCCCGCGTACATCGAGGGCGTCCTCACGACGCGCGCCCACGTCGACGGGACGGACGGGACGGAACGTCTCGCCGCGATGGTGCGCCGCTCCCGGTACCGCGAGGGCCTTCGTATGGTCCTCGTCGACGGCACGGCGGTCGGCGGGTTCAACGTCATCGACATCGACCGGCTCCGCGAGGCCGCCGGCGTGCCCGTCGTCACGGTGACCCGCAGGAAGCCCAACCTCGCCGCCATCGAGGCCGCCCTGAAGCGCAAGTTCGACGACTGGCAGGACCGCCTCGCGACGATCCGCCGGCACGCGATCGAGGCCGTCGCGACGCGCCACTCCGACCTCTACGTGACGTACGCCGGGGCGACACGCGCGGAGGTCAAGGAGGCGCTCGCCCTGACGACCGTCCGAGGGGCCCTCCCGGAACCGCTCCGCGTGGCGCACCTCATCGCCGCGGCGATGGTCCGCGGGGAGAGCCACGGGCGCGCGTGAGGCCCTCACTTGATCGGGAACCGGAGGATCGCCGCCACGCCGCCGAGGGCCTCGAGTCTCGCACCCGCCTCGTGGTGGCGGCTCACGAGGACGACCGCCCCCCGCGCGGCCTCCGCATCCCGCATGACGCGCTCGACGCCGGGATCGCGGACGACCGCGTCGCTCACGAGCAGCGTCTCGACGGCGCCCGCCGCCACGCCCTGCGCGACCTCCGCGACGCCGTACGCCACGGCGGCCCCCTTCGCGATCCCTTCGAGGAGGCGCTCGACGAGGCGCGTCTCGACGGCCACGCGGCTCTCCTCGAAGATCCTCGAGCCGACGCCGGACCGGAGCGCCTCCTGGATCCCGCGCATCCCCGCGTGCGCGGTCCCGTGGACGTGAACGCGGCCCGCGAGCTTCGGGTCCTTCGACGCGAGGTACGCATGGAACGCCTCGCGCGTGAACCCCGGCCCCACGACGACGAGCGCCTCCCCCAGGTCCGCGATCCGCAGCTTGTCGAGGAGGTCCTCGAAGTACGCGGCCTTCGCATCGCCCGTCGGGAACATCTTCCCGTGCCCCGGCGCGCGGATCGTCGCGAGCTCGCGCACGCCATACTGCCGCAGCTGCGCGAGGAGGGCCTCCTCGTCGTCGAGGGACAGGAACGCGACGATCGGCTTCTGCGTCGCGGCGACGGCGTCCTCGATCCGGCGAAGCTCGTGCGGCCTCCACGTCTTGATGATCGTCAGGACATCGTCCACGGCGACGTTCAGGGTGTGATGCTGCCCGTGATCCATCTCGCCCTCGACGATCGTCCCGGTCAGGCGCAGGCGGTCGGAGAACGCCTGGAACTCGACCTTGTCGATCCGGATCGTGAGCGTGACGCGGACCTTCTCCATGCGCTCCGGGCGAATCTTGTCCGCCTTGCCCTCCTCGCGCCGGTACGTCGAGGCGCGCACGAGGTCGCCCGGCAGCGCGAGGTTGTGCAGGTGCCAGAGGTCGTCCGCGTTCTCGATGCGCAGCTTGACCTCGCCCGCCCTCGGGTCGCGATGGAGGACGCGCATGCCCGCCCCGCGAAGGGGGCGCCGCTAGTTGTCGCTATCGGCGGTCCGCGCCGCCACCGTCCCGGATCACGCCGTACCCGATGAGCCGCCACTTGCCCCCGATCCGGCGCGACACGGCGACGCGCTGCCCCGTCTCCGCGACGACGGGGATCTTGAGGGCCATGTCCGCAATCGGCTCCCTCGCCGACGTCACGACGCCGACCGTCGTCGCCGTGCCGACGGACACCATGAGCGGCTCCGACGTCTTGATGCCCTCGACCTTGAGGTCCTCCGCGGTCCCGACGACCCGGTCGAGGAGGTTCACCTCGACGGACATCTTCGCCAGCATCTCCGGGAGCGTGCCGGGAGGCCCGACGACGCGTCCGACGAGGCTGTCCGATTTCGTGAGGACGGGGTCGAGCGTCGTGCCGATCGCGATGAGCCCGCCCGAGCGGACCTCCTTCTTCGCCGCGCCGCCGGAGTGGAGGGAACGCACGGTCGTCGTGATGCCCTTCCATTCCGTCCGGTTGCCGACCGTCACCTGCCTCCCCGGCGTAATCTCGATCGGGTCGCCAACCTTGAGCTTCCCTTGCACGAGGCTCCCGCCGAGGACGCCCCCGACGAGCTTATCGGGCGGGCTCCCGGGCTGGTTCACGTCGAACGAGCGGGCGACGTACATCTTCGCGGGCCGCGCGTCGTCGTGGGGGCGGGTCGGGATCGTCGTCTCGATGAGCATGAGGAGGGCGTCCAGGTTCACGTCGTGGTGGGCGGATACGGGTACGATCGGAGCGCCTTCCGCGATCGTCCCCTTGATGAACTCCTGGATCTGGCGGTAGTTCTCGGCGGCCCCCTTCGAGTCGACGAGGTCGATCTTGTTCTGGACGATGATGACCTTGTCGACCCCGATGATCCCGAGGGCCATCAGGTGCTCCTTCGTCTGAGGCTGGGGACACGCCTCGTTCGCGGCGATTACGAGGAGCGCTCCGTCCATGATCGCGGCGCCGCTCAACATCGTCGCCATGAGGGTCTCGTGGCCCGGGGCGTCGACGAAGCTCACGATCCGCTGCAGATGGCCCTTCGAGCCGCACGTTTTGCACGTCTCGGACGTGGAGTAGTTCCCGGGCTCCTCGCACTGCGGACACTTGTAGATCGCGATGTCCGCGTAGCCGAGCCGGATCGAGATGCCACGCTTGATCTCCTCGCTGTGCCGGTCCGTCCGCTCGCCCGTGAGGCGCTCCGTGAGCGTGCTCTTCCCATGGTCCACGTGGCCAACGACGCCGATGTTCACGACCGGCTGGCCCGGGACCTTCATCGGGCCTGCTCCTTCCACGCGTCCTCGATCGACTTCGGGCCGCGCTGGACGATCTTCATGTTCAGCTGCAGGATGTCCGGCGAGACGGCGTTCCCGCGGACGGTCTTCTTCTTGCGGACGCCGGGCCGGGTCGGGTGGAAACCCGTCCCGCCACTCAGGATGAGGCGCTTCCGCCTCGGCCCCGGGAGGTCCCGGCGCATCGGGAAGCCGTCCTTGTCGCTCCCGCCCGTGATCTGGAGCTTGTACCCCGGCAGCCCGACGAACAGGCCGTCGACGTCCTCGCCGATCTTCTTCCCGACGAGGGCGTTCGCGTAGTGTCCCGTGATGTCCCGCTTGTGCGTCCGCCCGGACTTTGGGTCCGCGATGACCGCCTTGAATTCCGCCATGGGAGGCGTCGCTTCATGCCGGGGTCCAATAAAAGCGTTTCTGGACAGGAGGAACGAGGAGGAGGGACGGGCGGCCATCCGCCGCACGGAGGGGCGGCTATCGAGGGAGCTGAAAGCATAAAGCCGGACTGACGATAGCAGGCCGGTGTACATGCCCCTTGCCGAGCGGTTCTCGACAATCGAACGCGACATTGCACGCGTGAAGTCGGAAATCCGCCGCATCTCGAGGGAGCGGTCGCTTGCCTACCTGAGGGGGCGATCGGACGATGCGATGAGGAAGGAAACCCTCCTGTGCGAAGCCCAGCTGCGCAACGTCGCGGCCCTCGCGTCGTACGTGAATTCGGTGAGCCCCCCGGCAGCAAGGGAGCGCTCATGGCGACGTGCGATTACGTCGGCCCGATTCGAGTTCGCTCGGGCGAGCCACGATCTCCCCGCCCTCCAGCGATGGCTGAAGGAGGAGCTGGTCCCGCTTCTCAACAAGGCGGAACAGGCCGCTCACCTCGTCGCGACGAGCCTCCGGGTCGAAGAGGGGCGAGGCGCGGCACCCTTCATGTGGCACCTTGAGCCGCCGGAGGGCGGGCGGAACTAGGCCGGCCGCGCCTGCCCCGAATGCGAAGACTTGGGATCCGCAAGGCCGAAAGACAGCCCGAGGATGTCGCCGAGATCCCGGTACGTCGAGAGCACGGCCGTTCCCTCGGCGAGGCTCAGCCCCACCACCTCCGAGAGGGCTTCCGTCATCTGCTGGAGCCGGTAGACCGCATCGTCCGTATGGAGATCATCGTCCATGGCCGCAAGGAATGCCTCGCGCGTGCCACGGATGAGTTCGTCGATCTTCCCGCTCGTCCCCGGACCCGATGCCCCCTCCGCCCGACGAAGCTGGACGACCACCGCATCGTATTCCTTCTGTGTGCGCTTGAAGCACTCCGTGTCGTACTCGACATCGTCACGGTACTGTGACTTGAGGAGACACAGCCGGACGACCTCTCCGGGGTACTCTCGGAGGACCTCCCGAATCGTCACGAAGTTCCCCAGGCTTTTCGACATTTTCTCCCGTTCGATCAGGACGAAGCCGTTGTGGAGCCACGTCCCGCACCAGTCGCCGCCCGTGACGCCCTCGCAGATCATCGCCTCGCTCTCGTGGTGCGGGAACTTGAGGTCCACGCCGCCCCCGTGGAGGTCGATCGGCGCCCCGAGGTACTTCGACGCCATCGCGAAGCACTCGACGTGCCAGCCCGGCCGCCCGTCGCCCCAGGGGCTCGGCCACGAAGGCTCCCCCGCCTTCGAGCGCTTCCAGAGGGCGAAGTCCAGGGGATCCTCCTTCGGGCTGCCCGGCGGCAACGGGTCCACGACGATGTCCTCGACCTTGTCGTGGGACAGGAGCCCGAACGAGCGCTTCGCCTTCCGCGTGCGGAAGTACACCTCGCCCTCGACGACGTACGCGTAGCCGCGCTCGAGCAGGCGGCGGACCGCGTCGAGGATCTCGGGGACGTGCTCCGTGACCTTCGGGCTCACGTCCGCCGGCAGGACGCCGAGGGCGCGCATGTCCTCGAGGAACGCGTCGATGAAGAACTGCGCATACTCAAGCGGCGGCTTGCCGACCTCTGCGGCGCGTCGGATGATGACCTCCTCGATGTCCGTGAAGTTCTGGACGTACGTCACGCGGTGGCCGAGGAACGCGAGGTAGCGGCGCAGGGTGTCGAACGCGACGTACGAGCGCGCGTGGCCGAGGTGGCTGTAGTCGTACGTCGTCGGCCCGCACACGTACATCCGGACGCGACCGGCCTCCCGCGGACAGAACGGTTCCTTGCGCCGGGTGCGCGTGTTGTACAGCCTGAGGGCCATCGAACCCGCGGACGACCGAGAGGGCGCTATTAAACTCTTATCCCGGCGGCTTTCGGGATTCGTGGCATGCTGGCCGCGGCGAAACGTATTTGCCGGGAGGACGCTTCTGCGCGCCCCGTCGGGCCGATAGATCAGCGGAAGATCGCCGCCTTCGCAAGGCGGAAGCCGTGGGTTCAAATCCCACTCGGTCCACTTCAACTAGCATTCGAAAAATAGCCTCGAAAAAAGGCCCACGAACGTCAACCTGTCATTGCCACCGGCATCGGTCATCCACTGGAGCACGCGGCTTTGGCTGGCAAACGCCTTACAGCCTCCCCCACCTCTTGAACAACTCCCTCTCGTTCCAGAGAACGGGTCTCGCGCCCACCGGGTCGAACTGAATAGCGGGGTCATCAGACTGGACGAGCGCCAAGAGCTTCCGACCGTCCGCAAGCTGCTCATACGAAACCGAGGCGAGAATGTCAAGTACCGTTTGCGCAAGGGAAGGAAAGGCTTGCCGGAAGGCATCGTAGTGGCGGAACTCGAGGGCAATGCCGCCACTCGACGGAAACTCCAAGTCTCGGAGGCAGTCCACCAAGGCATCGAGGTTGCGACCATAGTAATCGGGGAAGGCAAGTTCTCGCCTGAAGGATTCATGTAAGTCCGCTTCGGAAGCCCATCGCGCTGCGTCAAAGACATGAATGACATAGCCGTGCCGTTCCAGCCACTGGACTGTTTCGCCCAACACTGTCTCTTTGCGGAACAGGCAAACGGGGCCGATGCGTAGAATCGCCAGGTCTTTTCGAGACTCGTGTCCGGCAGCCGCGGGGCACATTA
>JBQTHW010000147.1:0-15022 GCA_052389495.1 Methanobacteriota archaeon
TCCTCCTTGAAGCGCTCGACCTCCGGCCGCGTGGGCTGCCAACGCCCGAGGCCGAGCTCCCGCCGCACGACGTCCGCAATGAGGACGCTGAGCGCCTGGCCCGTCCCGCCCGCAGACCGGATCGGCCCGGAGTAGTACAGATCGACGTACGAGGATCCATCCGCGTTCCGTTTCACCTTGACGCCCGCCAGGCCTTCGAGGGGCGCGACGAGGATGCCCTCCGTGAGGATCGCGAGTCCGACCCGGACCGCACGCTCGACGGCGCGCTCCTTGCTCGGCGCGGGTCGTTGCGCGATTTCCTTCGCGACGAGGATCGCGAGCTCCTCGCGATCATGGTTCCTGCTCAGCTCGCGGATGCGACGCGCGACTCCTTCGACGTCGTATTCGTGGAGGAGCCGCTCGACCCGCGACGCCAGGTCCTCCGTGAGCGGCGTTTCGACGTCAAGCTCGGGATCGAAGCCTTTCGCGCGCGCGGCGCGCGCGATCCGGTAGCTCGCCTCGACGCCTTCGCGGAGCGTGTCGAAGTACCGGCGGACCTCCTCCGAGAAGACGGGGGACCCCAACTCCATCCCTTCGAGAACGGCGCGGGCGCCCGTATCCGGGCGACCGCGTATATGCCTTTTGTCGCGCGTCGACGCGATCGGCCCAGGGCAGTCGCCTGGCCGAACCTTTATCGTCGAGCGACGTGATCGTTACGGAGATGGTGGAGATCCGCGACGAGAACGCGTTCCGCCGGGAGGTGCTCGAGGCCCGCGGACCGACGGTCGTCCTCTTCTGGGCGACGTGGTGTCCCTTCTGCCGGCGCTTCAAGCCGGAGTTCGATCGACTCGGCTCGGATCTCGACGTTCGCCTTGCGACCGTGTTCCTCGACGACCAAGAGAATCCGCTGTGGGAGGACTACGCGGTCGACGTCGTGCCGACGATCGCGCTGTTCCGTGACGGGGACCTCGTCGACCGCCAGGACGGGGTGCTCGGGTACGGGCTCGACCGCAGCTCCGTGCAGGCGTTCGTCGGCCGCATCGCGCGCCTCCTCGCCTGAGCTTTCTCAGGGTCGATTTTCAGGACGGCACGTTTTTATCGCGTCTATCCGGCTCCTTAACGTGCGCAAGCTCAGGAGCGGAATCTACGGCCTCAACCCGCTCCTGGACGGCGGGATGAACGAGAACAGCACGACCGTCGTGATCGGCCGGTCGGGTGCCGGCAAGACGACGTTCGCGACGCAGTTCATCCGGCGAGGCCTCCAGGACGGCCAGGAAGGCATCTTCGTGTCCCTCGACGAGAACAAGGAGCAGATCATCCGCGAGGCCGTCGAGATGGGGTGGTCCGACATCCTCGACTATCTCGAGGACGAACTCCTCGTGTTCATCGACGCGTCGGGGCGCGAGTTTTCGAACTTCATCCGCAAGGAGCTGCCCGCGTTCGTGTCCGAGTGGAAGGGCAGCAACGCACGGATCGCGGTCGACCCGCTCACGCCGGTCATGTGGTCCACGAAGGACCTGTACGAGCAGCGCGACCTGCTCTCGTTCATGCTCAAGCAGGCGCGGAAGGTCGGGACCGTGCTGTGCACGCTCGAGGACCACGGGCAGCCCGACCTATCCGGCCCCGAGACGATCATCCCGATGTACCTCTCGGACTGCGTGATCCACCTGCGGTTCGACCGTGACGAGAGGAATCCTACGCGGTCCCTCAAGATCTTGAAATGCCGAAGCAGCCGGCACAGCCAGGGGACGCACGCCTACCAGATCGTCCGCGGGTTCGGCATCCTCCTCGACGGCGCCGAGGGCCGACGTCCGACGACCGCGAAGGTGCCGACCCAGCTGCGCCAGATGATTCTCGCGCGGAGTCTGCCGAAACCCGTCCTGGAGCGGCTCGACAAGGCGCTTGACGGGCTCACGGACGAGGACTTCCGTGGCCTCCGGCCCGAGCAGGTGGTGGAGCTCATCCTCCAGGAGTACCAGGATGCCTGACGGCGCGCGAGGCGTCGGCCGCGCGCTCCAGGAGGCTCTCGCCCACGAGGGGCCCGGCGAGGATCTCGACGTGGAGGGCCCGAGCCTCGCGAACGCGCGTCGGCGGCAGGTCTTCCAGTACCTGTGCAAGCGGCCGTGCGCGCGGGTCGGAGACATGTGCCGGTCCCTCACGCTGTCCCAGGCGACGGTCCGGTGGCACGAGCGGAACCTCCTCGAGAACGGCTACCTGGAACTCGAGGCGAACCGGATGTTCCCCCAGGGCCTCATCGACCCGTCCGACGCACCCCTCTTCGTGCTCCTCACCGCGCCGGGCCGGGCCGCCATCATGGGCGCGGCGTTCGACGACCCCGGCATCTCCCTGCAGGAGGTCGGCACGCGGGTCGGGATGACGCGGCAGAGCGCGAGCAAGATCGCCGCCGAGCTCTCCGAGGCGGGTCTCGCGTCGATCGTCGAGGACGGCCGATTCCGCCGTGTCTACCCGACGGATGGGCTGCGCTCGAGGCGCGAGGCCAACCGCGGGCGGTCGCTGGCCTTCGTCGACCGGCTTCTGCGTCGGCTCGAAGACGAAGGTCTCCGGTCGGAGCTGCTGCGGAGGGACGAGGGGGTCGCCCTCGTCCGGTTCGGCCTGGGGTCCCGGTACATCGTCATGGACGTGTCGATCGACCCGTACGTCACGGCGTGGCGCAGCCCGTTCTGATCCCGACGCGTCAACGGATTCGCTGCTTGCCTTGATAGGGGGGATAGCGGCCCCTTAATAGGCCAGGCGAACGGCACGACCGAGATGGATCAGGGCTACCTCGAGTGGCTTCTCGGCGTGCCGTCCTTGGGCGAGTCGAAGGCCCGAGCGCTGGCGGAGCGCTTCCCGACGTTCGAGCACCTGCGTGTCGCGACACGCGAGGAGCTGGCGGCCGTGCCGGGTCTCGTCCCGTCGGACGTCGACACGGTGCTCCGGCTCGTCCGGCCGGACGAGGCGGAGGGAGGCGGGCTGTTCCTATGCTCCGAGTGCGGGTCGTTCGCCGGGTCCGGCGCGAAGACGTGCCCCGTCTGCGGGGCCGCGTTCGGGGAATCGGAGGACGTCGCGGCCGGGCCGCCGGCCGAGTCCGTGCCCGCCCCGCCGGGCCCCCCCGCCCCGGACCGCGCGTACGTCGAGTGGCTCGACGGCCTCCCGGGTCTCGGCCCGCAGAAGGCGCGCTCGATCCTCGAGCGCTTCCCGACGTTCGAGCACCTGCGCGCCGCGACGCGTGACGAGGTGGCGGCGATCGACGGGCTCGCGCCCGAGGACCTCGACGCCCTCGGGACGCTTCTGGGCCAGACGGCCGGGAAGGACGCGTCCGGCCGACCCTTCCTGTGCCCGGAGTGCGGATCCTTCACGGGCTCCTCGCGGACGGAGTGCTCCGTGTGCGGCGCGGAGCTCTCCGAAACGAGTCTCGCAGGGGCCTTCGCCGCACCGCCGAGCGAGGGGTCCCCCGACCGCTTGCCCCTCCTGTGCCTTCACTGCGGCGCGTTCATGTCACCGAAGCAGGCCCGGTGCGGCATGTGCGGCCGCGAGCGCACGCCCGGCGAGATCGCCCTCATCCCCGGCGTCGACGCCCCGGAGGAGGCGAGCCTACCCTTCTGCGCGCACTGCGGGGCGTATCTGTACGCCGAGTCGGAGGAGTGCATCATCTGCGGCCGCACCGTGGCCGACGTGACGGCGCCCGCGGCGAACGGCCAGCCGAAAGGCGTGGGCCGCGGCTTCCTCACGCGCTGGAGGCGGATCACGGAGGAGGGCGCAACGAGCGGCGAGGAGCGGCTTCGCGAGCAGCTCGAGCACTACGACCGCCTCCTGGAGGCGGATCCGACCCTCGAGCGCGCGTGGGTGCGCCGCGCACGGATCCTCACGGACCTCGGCCTGCCGCGTGCGGCGGCGGAGTCCCTCGCCCGGGCGGCGGAGCTGAACCCCTCGAAGGACGACGAGTATCGCCTCGAGGTCCTCGACCTTCTGAAGTCCGACGCGGACGTCGCCTTCCTGCCGCCGAGATGGCGCGCACCGGCGGCCACGCAGTCGCCTCCGAGCGGCGAGGAACGCCTCGTCGAGTCGCTTCGCCACTACGACGCGCTCCTGGAGGCCGACCCGAGCCTCGCGATGGCGTGGCGGACCCGTAGCGAGATCCTCCAGCGACTCGGACGGGGCGACGAGGCCGAGGAGAGCCTCGACCAGGCGCGGGACCTCGAGGCCCTCGACGACCTGCTGCAGAGGGAGAGCCTCGAAGGCCTGCAGACCGCCGGCCCGGTCCGGCCCGCGGCGGCCGCGCGGACAACCGGCCGCGTGAACGGTCGGATCAACGGCCTCACGAACGGCCGGGTCAACGGGCTGACGAACGGGGCGGTGAACGGGCTCACGCTCGGCCGGGGCGCGACGAACGGGCTCGTGAACGGCGACGGGTTCACGAACGGGCGGCGAGGCCGGTACGGTCCCGCGAGGCTCCCTCGACAGCCTCACTGGGCCCGCTCCGTCGTCGGGGTCGCGGCGGTCGTCGCCCTCATGGTCCTCGTGCCCCTCCTTGCCAGCCTAATCTCCCCGGGACCGGGGCCTCTCGAGGTCATCCGAATCGACCGTGACTTCGGCGACTGGTCCACGACGCCGGCGTACGTCGACTCGGCGATCGACCAGGTCGCGAACCCCGACATCAACCTGCTCTCGACGAAGCTCGTCACGACGGAGGACAGCGTGTACGTGTACGCGCGGGTCCAGGGGCGCTTCTTCCAAGGGGCGGGCACGGAGGGCGCGGACAGCCTCTTCGTCTTCGTGGACGAGGACGGCGACCCGGCCACGGGCTACCCGATCGGCGATCTCGGTGCGGACGGCCTCGCGGAGGTGTTCGGCTGGGACGGCGCGATCCGCGGGGTCGTACGGCGCACGTTCAACGCGACCGGCGCATCACACGACTGGAACCTGTTCCGCCCCGACGGATCGGCGGCCGCCGACGCCCTCGGCGGGGAGGTCGAGCTGCGCATGTCGGTGGACCGCGGGACGCGCGACGCACGTGTCCTCGTCTACGCGGCGGACAACCGAGGGAACCGGGACCCCGCGGACGGAGCCCTGCGCCCGAACGCGGCGGCGTTCTACGTCGAGCAGCTCACGGTCGCCCCGGACACGATCGGCGCGACCCCTGCCGCGATCCTCCGCGTCGCGCTCGTCCCGTTCGGCGGCGTGCCGTCCGTCGTCGCGCTCAACGTGACCCAGGATGGGACGTCCGCGGATCCCGTGTCGCTCGCGCTCTACGCGGACGACGGGAGCGGGACCCTCGACGCGGCGGACGCGCGCCTCGCGACCTCCCCCCTCGTGTCGGGACGCGCGACCCTCCCCGTGGCGCGGTCCCTCGTGGGGCCCCTCGTCCTCTGGGTCGAGGCCACCTGGACCGGGATGACGCCGGCCGCGACGTTCGGTGTGCGCGTGTCGGACGTCTGGACGAACGCGTCCATGACCGTGCGGGCGCCGCAGACCCACCTCGTCTACCTGGCGTCGGCGCCCGCGAACCTCACGATCGACGGCGCGTTCGGAGACTGGTCCGGCCGCCCCTACGGACGGGACCTCCTCGGGGATGTCGTGGACCGGACCGCGGGCCCGGCCTACAACGCGAACGTGGACCTTCTCGCGACCGCCGTGGAGGTGGGGGCGAACTTCACCGCGTACGCCCGGGTGGACGGACGGATCCTCGGGGGCGAGGACATCCCGACCGCCCGCGCCCGCACGGCGGACTCGATTCCGTCGGATTCGGACCTCGACGGCGTGCCGGACGCCGTGGAATCGTCCCTTGCGAACCCCGAGCTGGCCTTCGACTTCGACAACGACAACGTGACGGACAACCGGACGGGCGGGGACGTCGACGCGGACGGCGTCGTCGACCATCCGGACGGTCCCGACGTGTGGCTCAACACGACGATCCCGGCGTGGTACCCACCGCCGTACGCCGGCCGCACGGTCACCCGCTTCATCGGGCCGATTGCGCCGGCCGTCCAGGAGGGTCTCGACGTCGTCTACGCGTACGTCGATGCGGACAACCGATCGGACACCGGCCTGCAAACCGTGATCGGCGGGGACGCGTACGGCTTCGAGTTCGCGTTCGCGGTCCTCGGGCGGAACGGGCAGATTCGCGCGAGCGGGCTGTTCGCGTACACCCCGGGCGGGGACCCGTGGGCGTTCTCGCGGCCTGTCGACGCGGCCCTCGACGCGCACCGGGTCGAGTTCGCCGTGGATGCGGCGGCCCTGGGGCTGTCGCCCGGCTACCGCGTCCGCTTCTACGCGTCCGACTGGCGCCTCGGCTACGACGAGGCCGACCCCGGCGTGAGCAGCGCGATCTTCCCCGTCGCCGCGCGGGCCGCGACGACGGTCGTGATCAACGAGGTCTCCCCGGCGCCGAACCCGGAGTGGATCGAGCTCGCGAACCCGACGTCGAGCGCGGTGAGCCTCGCCGGCTGGGACCTCGTCCGGGTGAGCGGGAACCGGATCGTCGTCCTGTTCACCTTCACGATCCAGGTCCTCGGCGTATGGGGGTCCGGGACGGAGTACGTCGTCGTGACCCTGCCGAACAACTCGCTCCCGAACGGGAACGTGCGCGTGCGTCTCCGGCAGTCGGGCGCGCTGGTCGATCAGACGACGTACTCCGCCGCCGTCGCCGGAGGGCAGTCGTGGTCACGCCTGAAGGACCCGCTCACGGGGATCCCGCTCGACACGGACAGCGACGCGGCGGACTTCTACATCTCCCTCGCACCGAGCCGCGGGCAAGGGAACGACCGCCATCGCCCGACGATCTCCGTCGCGAAGACGGCGAGCGCGTCGGTCGCGAGCCCCGGCGACACGATCACGTACACGGTGTACTACAACAACACGGACACGGGCCTGTCCCGGACCGTCTGGGTGAACGATACGCTCCCCGCCGGCGTGGCGTTCGTCGGCTCGAGCGTCGCGCCGGCGACCGTCGCGGGGGCGACGTACGGGTGGGTCTTCACGAACGTCCTGCCGTCGTCGGCGAACTCGTTCATGATTAGCGCGATGGTCAACGCGAGCGGGCCGGACGGCAGCGTCCAGGCGAACGCGGTGACGCTCGACTACACGGACCAGCTCCAGCGTCGGTTGCCGCGCTCGCAGGCGTGGGCGAACGTGACGGTCGTGCGTCCGATGATCCAGATCGCGAAGACCGCGAGCCCCAGCGCAGCGCAGGTCGGTCAGACCGTGACCTTCACGATCTACTACAACAACACGGGGTCCGTCGCCGCCGGGACCGTGTCGATCCGGGACGTCCTCCCGGTCGGGCTGAACTACACGGGGAGCAGCCCCGCGCCGACGTGGACGGACGGCCGCACGATCTTCTGGAATTTCACGAACGTCGCGCCGGGGCCCCACAGCATCACCCTCACCACGGTCGTGACGGCCGGCGCGAACGTCACCTCCCTCGTGAATTGGGCGTTCCTGAACTACACGACGTTGGGCGGCTTCCCGCTGGCGTCGGGCAGCGCCTCCTCCATCATCGCGATTCCCGAGTTCCAGGACATCGCCTTCGTCCTGGCCGTGCCGCTCCTCGCCCTCGGGCTTTCTCGACATCTGTGCACGCGAAGAAGGAAAGGGAGTGGCTGACAGCGTTCCATGGATCGGCGGCCGTTAGAACGGCACGCTTCGCCGTCCACCACAAGGATGGACGGCTAACGTACCTAGGCCGCCGGCCCAAGCCCCCCTCAGAGGGGGGCAGGCTTCCCACGGGCTCGCGCACCGTAGTACCGCAGGGAACGTGGGCGGGCTTAACTTCCGGGTTCGGGATGGGACCGGGTGTATCCCCGCCGCTTTGGCCGTCAAACCACTGCTGAGGGCCGGAGACGGCGCGGTGTATTTCAGGATTTCGACCCCTTCCGGGCGCAGGAATCGGCGGTGTTCGCGGGCCGGCCCGGTCCGTGGCGGGTGGGGTCGTGCCCGCCGCGGCGCACGAACGTCGTTCGCGCCATCGAACGGCGCGGGGCCGACCCCGAGCGCGGCCGCACGAAGGCGACCGGGCGTCCTCGTCGATCACCGGAAGAAGAGCAGGACAAGGAAGTTCCCGACGAGGAACGCGGCGACGTAGCCCGCGACGAGCGGCACCATGAACGGGACCTTCGGCTGCACCCACGCGCGGCTGACCCCCGCCTCGCGGAGCCGCCGGGCATCCTCGGCGAGGTTCCGCCCTCGGCGCGGGAAGAGGACGAGCACGTGGTCCCCGCGTTTGTCGATCCGTTCCATGAGCCACGCGTTCCTCGGCAGGGGCTCCAGGTCCGCCCGGTAGCCGACGAGGGCGTGCGGGAGTCGGAGGTCCCCCCGGCTCGCATTGTAGACGAGGAGCGCGAGCGGCAGCACGAGGTAGAGCACCGCCGCGTCCACGAAGACGACGAGGGAGAAGGGGAACAGGAGATGCACCGCGCCCTGGATCCTCGGGTCGCCGGGAACGAGAGGGAACGGCGCGGCGTCGGGGTACGTCGGAACGAGGACGGTGAGCGCGATCATCGCCTTCGCGTCCGCGCCGCCGTGGAGGAGTCCGACTTGGTAGAATCCCTGGTACACGAGGACCATGACCGGCATCGTGAGGAGTTCCGCGAAGGAGGTCGCGTCCGCGCCGCCCCGCGCGAACGTCGCGCCGGCCGAAACCACGACGAGGACCGCCGCGAAGGCGAACGCCAGGAGTCGGAACGGCCTGAGACGCAGGCCGCGCTCGTCGAACAGCGGCTCGCCGAAGAAGACCGCGTACAACAGGATCGCGGTCGCCGCGAGGACGCCGAGCCGTTCGATGCCCGTACCCGACGCAAGGACCTCGTACGACGCGAGGAGGAGCCCTGCGGTCCCGAGGACGATCCACAGGGGATCCGCGACGCGCCGCGTGCGCACGTCGGACGTCGCCGCGACGAGGAGGCCTGCGACCCCGATCAGGAGCCGCGCCGCCGCGAGCGGGTCCACGCGGCGCCATCCGGGCGACCTTATTTCAAGGGTTCGACCCGAATCCACGCAGCCGTCCCGTCGGCCGCATGGCCCGGTCGACGTCTCGTGGCGATTCGGAATCAGCGGGTAACGACTAAATACACCGAGGAAAATGCGCTCGCATCGGAGGATTCCTACCCGGCCCTCCGAGATTCGGGATGATCGACGCGCGTCGGATGAAGATCAAGGTCTGCCTCGTCGGCGAACACGCCGTCGGCAAGACGTCCCTCATCCGCCGGTACGTCCTCGACGAGTTCGACGACCGGTACATCGTCACCCTGGGCGCAAAGGTGAGCAAGAAGGAACTCGTGTTCGACACAGGCCACGGAGCGCCCGTCCAGATGGACGTGACGATATGGGACATCATGGGTTCGAAAGGGTTCCGCGAACTCCTGCGCGAGGCCTATTTCCACGGAGCCCAAGGCATCCTCGCGGTGTGCGACATCACGAGGTACGACACCCTCGAGGACCTCGACTCGTGGATCGAGTCCGTGTTCCGCACGGTCGGGGAGATCCCCGTGGCCTTCGCGGTCAACAAGAACGACCTTCGAGACCAGGCGGCGTTCGGCGACGAGCAGGTGAGGCAGGCGACGGAGGCGTTCGACGCGCCGTTCTTCTTCAGCTCCGCGAAGACCGGGGAGAACGTCGAGTCGGTGTTCCGCGCGCTCGGCGAGCTGATCATCATGTCGACGACGAAACCGAGCGCGTGAGCCGGCCGCCATAGACTCAAGTAGTGCCTCCTTCGTCCCCCGAAGCCGTGGCCTCCGTGGATGCGCCCAGCGGGGTGCGCGTTCGCGTCACGCGTGACCTCGGCCTCTTCGACGTGACGATGGCCGCGGTCGGCGCGATGGTCGGCGCGGCGATCTTCGTCCTCGTGGGCGCGACGTACTCCGTCGCGGGCCCCCTCACCCTCGCGAGCGTCGCCCTCGCGGGGGGCGTCGCGTTCCTTGCCGGCCTCGCCTACGCGGAACTCGCTGCGGGACGCCCGGGGGGCGCCGGCGGGGCCTACGAGTACGTGCGCGCAGCGCTCCCGTCGCCGGCCGGGTTCGTGAGCGGCTGGCTCTCGTGGGGGGGCCACATCGCCGCCTCCGCGATGAGCGCCCTCGGTCTCGGGATCTTCCTCGAGGCCCTCGCCACCGCGGGTCCCATCGCCGTCGCTCCGGTCAACATCCCGACGCGGCTCGTCGCGATCGTGGTCCTCGTGATCTCGGCGGCGTTCCACTTCGCCCGGGTGCACGTGTCGACGCGCGCCATCGGGCGGCTCACGTTCGCCAAGGTCATCATGATTCTCGTCCTGTGCGCGATCGGGCTCGCGTCGATCGGCCTCCCGGGACCGGCGCGCGGCCCCGGTCCTCCCGCGTCGCCTGCCGGTCCGCTCGCTCTCGTCCTCGGCGTCGGCGTGTTCTTCATCGCCTTCCAGGGATTCGAGGTCATCACACAGCTCTCGGACCAGACGAAGCGACCCGAGCGGACGATCCCTCGCGGGATGATCCTCGCCGTCTCCGGCTCCCTCGGCCTGTACCTGATGTTCTTCGTCGCGATTCTCCAGAACGCGCCGGCCGCGGACCTGGACTGGCCCGCGTGCGCGGAGTGTGGCGGCACGACGGAGGACCTCACCCTGCGGGCGATCGAGCACTTCACGGCGGTTCCCGGGGCTCGCGAGCTGTTCCTTCTCGTCGGGATCGCCTCGATGTACGGCGCCCTGAACGCCACCCTCACGTCGGCGTTCAAGACGGCCTTCGGGATGGCGCGAGCCGGTCTGCTCCCCTCCGCCCTCGCCCGGGTGGGCGGGCGCGAGGTGCCTCCGCCGGCCGTGTTCGCGACGGCCTTCGCGACGGGCGTCTTCTTGCTCCTCGGCCTCGAGACGATTGCGATCCTCGCGAGCCTGTCCTTCCTCATCCTCTTCGCCCTCATCCATGCATCCGTCGTCGCGCTGCGCCGGAAGGAGCGGCCCGCTGCGCCCGGGTTCCGTATGCCGTTCGTCCCCGCGCTCCCGATCCTGGGGATCGGCCTGAACCTCGCGTTCGTCGCGACCCTCGTCCAGTCGCCCGAGGTCGGCGCGCTGCGGATGGCGCCAGGGGTCGCCGCGATCTACGTCGCGGCCGCGTGGATCGCGCTGGGTTTCATCGTCCACCGGTTCGTCGGGGGCCGCGAGGCCCCTGCGCCCCGCCTCGAGCCTGCGCACGTGGAGGTCGGGCACGTCCTCGCCCTCGGGGAGGAGGCGCTCGAGCTCGAGCGGTACCGGGTCTTCCTCCCGCTCCGGGAGTTCGACGACCACGAGCTCGTGGACTTCGGCGCGCGCATCGCCGCGGCGCACGGAGGCGAGCTGAGCCTGCTGAACGTCGTCGAGATCCCGCGGAACCTTCCCCCGAAGGCGATCCGCTTCCGCTACGTGGACGGCCGCATCCGCGGGCTTCAGAAGCTCTCGCGGCTCGTGGCCCCCCTCGGAATCGACACCCGAGCCGTCGTGAAGATCGGGACGAAGGTGTACGAGATTATCCTCGATACGATCCGCGAGGAGGCGGTGAACCTCCTCGTGATGGGGTGGCGCGGCGAGCGGGTCGAGGGGGACCGGCGAATCCTCGGGAGCAACATCGACTACCTAATCGAGAACGCGCCGTGCGACGTCGCCGTCCTGAAGACGAAAGGGATGAAGCGCCCGCTCGGGCGCATCGTCGTCCTCACGAGCTCCGTGTGGAGCCTGGACGCGATCGGAGACGTCGTCCTCGTCCTCGCGCAGGCGGACGGCGCGTCGATCGAGATCGTGGCTCTCGCCGCGGACCCGGAGGAGGCCGCCCGGCTCAAAGCGGACGCCGTGGCGTTCCTCGAGGCGTGCCAGGAGCGCGGCCTCCGGGTCGAGCACAAGGTGCTGTACACCCCGGGCCGGAACTGGGAGTCCGTCGCCCTGCAAGAGAGCGCGGAGGCGTCCCTGCTCGCGATCCGCGCGGCGTCCCCTACGGGAGGGCGGCGGTACGCGCTCAGCCCGGTCGAGGACCGCATCGCGAAGCTCGCGAAGTGCCCCGTCCTCATCCTTCGGAGGCCAGGGCGCGAGCCGCCGCCGACTCGGCCTGCAGGCTGATGTGGGATCCCGTGAACAGGTCCTGGATCGCGAAGATGAGGGAGGACCGGATCTCCGTCATCCGGTCCGGCGCGTCCGTGTACGCGAGGAGCTCGTACACGATTGCGGATCCGACAAGTTCCTTGCCCAGGGCCTCGGGGGCCGGCTGCGCGACGACCCCGCGCGTCTCGAGGGCCGCTTGGACGAGGAGGTCGCGCACCCGCTCATGCCCGACGTCAAAGTCGACCGCGAGGTCGACGGAGATCGCGTACGGCGTCGAACGGGAGAAGTTCATCACGGGTGCGTCGACGAGGCGCGTGTTCGGCAGGTTCACACGCTCCCCGCGCAGGGTCCGCACCTGGGTCGTCGTGAGGCCCATCGAGACGACGTCGCACACCATGTCGTCGCCGATCTTCACCCGGTCTCCGACGTCGAACGGGTCCGCCCGCATGAGCGTCACCCCCGCGAGGGCGTTCCGCGCCGAGTCGAACGCAAGGATGGCCAGGAGGAGGAGGAACGCGATGAGGCCGATCGCAAAGACGACGAGCCGCTCCGGGGCCAGGACGAGGTCGAGGACCATGAACAGCACGACGACCGCGCTGATCAGCCAGACCCCGTACCGGGCGATTGCCTTGAAGTCGTCGAGGACCCGCTGGCTGAACTTCCGCGTCCGTCGTTTCATGTCCTCGAAGATCGAGGTCACGAACCGGTCCGCGACGATCACGAGGGCGAGGGCGGCGGCAAGTTCGAGGCCGACCGCCAGGCTCGGCGCGGGGAGGGTCCCGACGTTCGCGGCGATGGCCGCCTGGTCCTCCCCGGGCAGGATCCGAATGCCTCCAAGGACCGCGAGGCCGAGCGCGGCGAGGTACACGAGGTACTTCAGGACGATCTCCGTGAACGCGAGCGCCCTCGGGGGCGCGACCTTTTTCGGCTTCGGCCGCAGCTCCCCGCGGAGGTACGCGGCGAAGCGGTGCATCATGCGGACGACGAGGCTGGCGACGAACAGGAGGAAGACGGCAAAGAAGACGGCCGGGGCACGGAGGACGAAGGCGACGAGCACGCTCCGGACCGCCGCGGACTGCGTCTGCGCGATCGCGAGGACGGCGATGATCATGAACACGATCCACAAGGACTCCAGGACCCGGTGGACGAACTCGACGGTCGGCCGGTCGATCCACCGGCTCTCGAGCGTTTTCAGGTACTCGAAGTAGCGTGACATCCAAGCCAGGAACCACATCATCCCGGCGATGACGGCGATGATGGCGGCGAGGGGCGGCAGGTAGGGCAGGACGTCCGCGAGGCCGTCCCCTCCCGTCTCGAAGGGAACCAGCGCCATGTGGGCCCGACCCCCCGTCCTTAATAAAGACTTCCCGCGATGAATATCTATGGAACCGCGCCCGCGGCCGGCGTCACACGAGGGTCACGTCGACCGTCTCGACGGAGCCTACGCCGGGCAGTGCGGCGAGCGCTTCCTCCAAACGCTCGGACCCGCCCGACGCGTCGTCCACGACCGCGATCGCGAGAATCGCCCGGAGGCCGAACGCCACGGGTTCCTCGCGTAGGCTCCGGAAGGCGGGCTCGAGGGCCCCCCGGACGCTCGCCTTGAGCGCATCCAGGTCGACCTCGGGGCTGTCGGGCATGACCTTCAGGGTGACGGCGACGGACCCCATGGAGGACCCTCAGGGTCCCTCGTATCGGCATGCGGGACAACGAAACGTCACGGACTGGTCGCGGCAGCGGGCGCAGCGGCCGATCGTCGCGGCGCCGCAGCTCGGGCAGGCGAACTGCGTCGAACCCTTCCCGCCGAGCACCGCCCCGCACGAGGAGCACCGGCCGTCCGAGGGCACGGCGCGTGGAAAGGGGCTGCCGTATAAAACGTTGCGCCGACGTGCGCTTTCCGGGCCGTTTCTATTCGTCGTATCCGATATAAATTGGCGTCGATTGGCCGGCTCGGACCGGCGTGGCGCCGTCCGAGGCCCGACCACCGGAAAGTTTAACTAGAGCCGCCGATTTGCAAGGCGGTCGCATGTCGCCGCATCTAGCCGGAGGGCCCGTAGCTCAGCTAGGTTGGACGGCGATCACGTCGCCCCTAGAAAGAGCATCTGGCTTTTAGCCGCGTCCTCCACGGGAGGCGGAAAGAAACCAGGTGGTCCGGGGTTCGAACGGGCCCTGCGGACCGCGCAGGTCCCCGAAAGTCCCCGCGGGCCCGTACGGCGGACGCGCGGCCGACATGCCAGGTGGAACGAAGGCCCCCAAGGAGGCACTCCCTTGCGGTTCAACGTGCTGGAGCATGAGCTTGTACCAGAGCATCGGCTCCTCCCCGAGGAGGAGGCGGACCGCGTGCTGAAGGCGTTGCAGATCACCCGCGACCAGCTCCCGAAGATCCGTCGGAGCGACCCCGTCGTCCAGGTGCTCGAGCGGATTGAGGGGCCGATCGACGAGGGCCGGATTATCCGTGTCATCCGCGTGAGCGGCACGGCGGGGGTCTCGGAGGCGTATCGGCTCGTGATCGGGAGGTAGGGCAATGAAAGAACTGATCGACGGATTCTTCCGCGAACGCTCCATCGTCAACCACCACATCGCGTCGTTCAACGACTTCCTGCCGACGATCGACAACCCGAACTCCAGGATGCAGCGGATTGTCGACCACCACCGCTCGTCGCCCGAGGACGACCGGCGCGGGGTCATCAAGCTCGACGAGGACCGCACGGAGGGCGACGTGATCGAGATCCGCATCGGCCGGAAGCGAGACGAGCGCGGGCGGATCGACATCGAGGCGAAGCCGACGATCACGCTAGGCCTGCCGGTCGTCAAGGAGGCGAACGGCGCGACGCATTCCCTCACCCCGATGGAAGCTCGCCTCCGCAATCTGAACTACACGGCCCCGATCTACCTCGACTTCACGGTCATCGAGAACGGTATCGAGAGGGAGCCGGAACGGGTTTACGTCGGGAACCTCCCCATCATGGCCAAGTCCAAGCGGTGCCAGCTCTACAAGGAGAACCTGGAGACGGAGGG
>JBQTHW010000148.1:0-2833 GCA_052389495.1 Methanobacteriota archaeon
CACGCGTGACGCCCATCTTAATATCAGCGGTCTGATTCTTGTCTCCGTCCACGTGCTCGAGGGTTCTCTCAGGAGGTTTTCACGGTGACGCGCCGTCCCAGCGTGCTTCTTGACTTCGGCGGAACCCTCCTCGACCTGCGACCCCTGCTCGGGGCCTTCGCGGACGTCCTCGTGGAGCGGACCGGGGTGGCGCCCCGCCATGCGCTCCGGATCGCGCGCCGGTGCGCCGCGGAGACCTCGGACGCGCTGCCCAGGGCGCAGGGGCGACGCTTCCTGCCGAGCCACGAGATCGCGGCGCGGGTCGTCGCGCGCGTCCTCGTCGACTTCGACCTCCGGGTCGCGATGAGGCGCTCCCGGACCCTCGTCCGGAGGGCGTGGAGGACGTTCGCGGAGCGGGCGGCGCTGTGCGACGACGTCGACCGCCGGGTCCTCCGTTCCGTGGGCCGCGCGGCGGGCTCCGTCGGCCTCGTCACGGACGCGGACGAGCGGGATGTCGCGCGCCTCCTCGCGGGCCTCCGGCTCCGGCCCTACTTCGATGCGGTCACGATCTCCGAGGACGTCGGCGCGTACAAGCCGCACCGACGGATCTACGAGGCGGCGCTCGAGTCGATCGACGCGACGCCGGAGGGAACCCTGTTCGTCTCCGACTCCCCGCTCGACCTCCAGGGAGCCGCGGCCGTGGGCATCGCGACCGCCCACGTCCGTCGGGACTTCACGACGAGCCGGGGCCGTGTGCCCGCGCGAACGATCCGCCTCGGGAGCCTCCGCGAGCTGCCGGCGGTCGTCCGCGCCCTGCCGACGACGGGCCGGGTTCGCCGCTCCTAGGCCGCCTCGCCGGCCGTCCTCGTCCGGCGCGCCTGCATCCGGTACATGTCGAGAAGTTCCTTCGCCGTCGTCGCGTCCTCGGGCCCCTTGTCCTCGCGCCAGCGCCCGGTGAAGCGCGGGAACCGGACGGCGAGGCCCGCGCCCTCGCGCACGGCGCCCCACGCGCACGTGTGGACCGGGCTCACGGTGATCTCCGCGCCCCGGACCTCGAGCACGGCGCGCGGTTCGAACCAGACGTCGGGGGTGAGCTTCGAGTCGACCCGCGCGTGCCGCCCGTCGACGCGGACGTCCGCGAGTCGCTCCGGGAGACCGGACAAGGTCACGTCGTCGAACCCTGTGCCGAGCTTGCACGTCGTCCGGAAGACGTCGGCCGGGGCGTCGTACGCCGCCATGAGCAGGGCGCCGTACGTCCCCGCGCGCTTGCCCCGTCCCGCGAACGCCCCCACGACGACGAGGTCGATCGTGTCGCTCAGCTCCGCGCTGTACTCCTTCTTGAACTTGATCCACTGGAAGCCCCTCGCGCCCGCGTCGTACGTCGAGTCGAGCGCCTTCGCCATGAGCCCCTCGCAACCCGCCTGGAGGGCCTCCTCGAAGAACGCCTCGCCCTCCTTCGCGTCCGACGTGACGCGCCACGTCGCGTGGCGGACCGTGTCCGTCTCGCGCAGGACGGATTCCAGGATCCGACGTCGTTCCCGATAGCCGCGGGTCGTGAGGTCGTCCCCGTCGCGCAGGAGACAGTCGAAAGCGAAGAGGCTCACGGGGAACTCCTTCGCCATCCGCTCGACGTCCGTCTTGCGACCTCTCCGCCGGGAGACTTCCTGGAAGGGCAGGAACTCGCCCGTGTTCGCGTCCACCGGAACCGCCTCGCCCTCGAGGATCGCCTCCTTCGCCCGGACCGCCGTGCGGAGACCCTCGACGATCTCCGGGAACTGCCCCGTGATGTGCTCGAGCTGCCGCGAGTACAGCTCGATGCGGTCCTTCGAGACGTGCGCCTGCACCCGCAGGCCGTCGTACTTGTACTCGAGGCCGCACGTCCCGAGGCGCTCGAAGATGGACTCCAGGGTCTCCAAGCGTTCGGCGAGCATCGCGCGGACCGGGCGGAACAGCCGGAGGCGGATCGAACGGAGTCCTTCGAGGCCTTCCGACGCGAGGAGCTCCGCGACCTCGCCGAGGTCCGAGGAGACGTTGTACGCCCGCTCCACGAGGGCACGCTGTTCCTTCGACGCGAAGGTCGCGGCGAGGGCGTCCACGATCGTCATGTCGGCGACACCGAGGCGCATCTTGCCGACGACCATGCGGGCGATGTACTTCGCCTCCGTCGGCGCCGCGTCGGTGAGCAGCTCCGCCAGGAGGCGGATCTTCCGCTCCTGGGACCCCTCGCCCGACGTCGTCGCGATCTCCGTCAGGTTCCCGTGGACCTTCGCGACCGTGAGCGGTTCCCGGACGAGGGAGGCCTGTTTCTTCGTCCGGAGGAGGTCCTCCGACACCGTGCCGAGGTCCCCGGATGCCTTCCACGCGGCCGAGATCGTGCCGTCCTGCCGGCCGGTCGCCAACGCGATCGCACGGATCACAAGTTTCTCGGCGAGCCCGAGTTCCACGCCGGCGTAGTCGGGCGCGACCCTCCCCTGCGTCACGTAGACGACCCGACCGATCTCGGCCCTCGGGACGTCGCGGAACAGGGCGACGAGGAGGTCCGTCATCTCGAGCCGCTTCGTCGTTGCGGCGATCCGCTCGTACGCGTCGACGAGGAGGGAGAAGCGCACGGACGTCCGATGTGGCGACGCCAGCTTAAAGGGTTGGCCACGACGCGACTTGCCAGAATCTCTTCCGTCCGGTCACAGACACATTCGCGGCTGGCGGCGCTTGGAAGGAGGCGGAGGCAGGGACGCACGGATTCACCGAGGCGGCTCGGACGCGCTCTCCGTCGTGGCCGGAGATACGAGGCACGGGATGGGGATCCTCGCTTCCCGCGAGCGTCAGGCCATACCGGCCTACGACCGTGGTGAGG
>JBQTHW010000149.1:0-18831 GCA_052389495.1 Methanobacteriota archaeon
ATCAGCGGTTCCTTCGGCGGAGCCCCGCGATGACCAGGAACGCGGCGAAGAACACGCCGATCCCGATGAGGACGTTCCAGCCCGCGCTCAGGGACCCCGTCTCGCGGATGAACAGGTCCGACAGGACGAGTTCGCCTCGCGCGGGGTCGATCCGCCCGTCCCCGTCGATGTCCGCCTCGACGCGGACCGTGTGGGGGCCCGGGGCCAGTCCGACGGGAAGGTAGCTAAGGCTCGCGGTCTCCTGCGCCGAGGCGTTGATCCGCGCGAGGGACCGCGTGCCCACGAGGGTGCCGTCCACGTAGAACCGCACGCTCACGTTCAGCGCCGACGTCGGCCCGACGTTGCGGAACGTCGCGCGCAGGACGATCGGCGTGATGATCTGGATCGACGTCTCCGCCGTGCCGTTCACGACGGCGCCTCCGCCGGACGCCGAGATGCGCACGACGAGGGTGACGACCTGGTCCTTCTCGGGCGCCGTGATGTCGATCCGGAAGGAGGTCTGGTTCCCCGACGTGCTGCCGGGGCTGTCCGATCGCGGGGTGCCGCCGGCCAGGTCCGACCCCGTGAGGAAGAACTCGAGGCTGTACGTGACGATCCCGGCCTCGGGGCCGCCGCCGACCGTGACGTTGTACGTCGACGCCTGTCTCGGGGCGAGGGCCGTCGGGCCGGTGATCGTCCCGAAGACCGTCTGCGCGTCTCCCGTCGGGGCGGTCAGCAGGAGGCCCACGGCGAGGATCGCCAGGACGACGAAGGGTGCGAGGGCGCGCACGTCAACCCCTCCGGCGCGTGAGCAGCAGGGCGACGGCGGCCGCGGCGGCGACCGCGACGACGATCGTGAGGAGGGTCGCGGGGACGGTCGCCGATCCGACGACGTTCGGACCCGAGGCCTGGACCCCGCCGACGGGAGCGAGGCTCGGCAACTCCGCGACATGGACGGCCGTCGCCGTGACGGTGGGCGCATCGTCGAGGAACGCCTGGAGGACGACCGTCACGCCGCTCGGCCCGTCCGTCGATGTGAGGTGGAGCGTCACCCGTGTCGTCCCGTTCGCGCCGACGGGAAACGTCTCGAGCCTGCCGGACGAAGGCGGGAGACCGCCCTCGCGACCGAGCAGCGCCGTCCAGCCGGACAGGGCGAGGTCGCCCGGGTTCGCGACGAACACCGTGACGGCTTCCTGCGCGTTCCCGCTGTTGCGCACCTCGAGCGCGTACTGGAGCGTTCGGCCGTCGAACGTCGCGGACGACGCGAGGACGCGGAGCGACAGTCCGCGCGTGCGCCGCACGTCGACGTCGACGTTCACGAAGCCGGTCGTCGTGCCGTCCGACGAGGTCGCGACGACGGACGTCGGCGCGTGGACGACCTGGGCGTCCGCGGGCGCGCGGAGGGTGACGGTCACGGAGACCGCGTTGCCCGTCGCCCCGAAGTCCAAGGTGACCGTCGCGGGGGAGAACGTGAACGTCCATTCGCCCGGACGGCCGGACAGGGCGAACGTGTCCCGGACGTTGCCCGTGTTCCGCACGACGACGGAGTAGACGACGCTTCCGCCCGGCGACAGGGACTGGCGTTGCGCGGGATCCCACGTCAGGGCGACGGACCGCCGCTCGACCTTCGCGAGCTTCAGGTTCACGACGCTGTCGGAGGTCAGCTCGACGGTCGCCGTCGCGCGGTAGTCCACCGCGAGCCCCCGCTCCGTTCCCGACTTCGTCGCCGTGACCGTGTACGTGCCCAGGGGAAGCAGGCGCTCGTAGGCCCCGGACGCATCCGTCGTGAGATCGAGGCGGGCCTCGCCTTGGATCGTGACCGCCGCCGAGGTGCGCGCCCCGAGGGCGTCCGTGACGACGCCAACGAGGCGGAAGCCCGACGACAGCGGCACGTCGAACGTCGACGCGTTCGCGTGGGCCACCGTCAGGGACCCAAGGAAGGCGGAGCTCCCGAGCGACCGCGTCACGTGGACGTCGTACGAGCCCGGCGCCAGGCCGACGGCGTACGTGCCCTCGGGGCCGCTCGACGCGACGGCATCGAGCGCGCCGGCCCCGCGCGCGAGGAACGTGAGGGACGCGTCGACGCCGACACCGGCCCGGGCGACGCGTCCCGCGACCGTCGTGTTGTCGAGCTCCCGCTCGACGTTCAGGTGGAACGTGACGTCGGGCGCGCCGGCCACGACGACGAGGCTCCCGGTGAACGTGAAGCGGTAGAACCGCGTCAGGGACCCTTCCGCCAGGGCGCGCTCCGCGTCGAGGCGGACCGTGTAGTTGCCCGGAACGAGGACCGTCGCGTAGCTCCCCGAGCCCGTCGTCTCCCGGAGGAGGCTGCCGCCCTCCGCGCGGACGAACGAGATCGGCATCGCGGCGGGCACCGCCACGTTGCGGTACAGGGCGAGGCCGGAGACCTTCGCGGCCCGGGCCAGGGCGAGGCTCACGTGGACGGGCCCGCCGACGTCGATCGCGTCGAGGAACGCGAGCTCGTCCGGCGGGGCGGAGAGGCTCGCGGACACGGAGTACGTTCCGGACTGCAGGTACACCTCGTAGCCCGTCGGCCCGGACGTCACGCTGCGGCCGTCGGGGCCCTCGAACGTCACGCCCGTCGTCACGGCCGTCCCGTTCCGCGTCACGTTCCCCGTGATCCGCGTACGGACGACGACCTCGACGTCCCGGACGATCCCGGCGGAGGCGACGGGGACGCGGATCGCGTCCGTGCCGAGGTTCTGGTATCGGAAGTCGCGCGAGGTCGAGACGTTCTCGTCCACGACGATCTCGTACCGGCCCGGCAGCAGGTTCAGGAAGAACCCGCCGTTCGAGTCGGTCGTCGCCGGGACGGCGCTCGCTCCGTCCGCGACCGCGCGCGCCACGATCGCGATCTCCTTGAGGAGGGGGACTCCGCCGAGGAGGACGGAGCCGTGGACCTCGACGGGCGTCGGCACGAGCGCGTATCGTGACGTGGCGCGGATCTCCGCGAGGGTCGACGGGCCGATCGGCGCGGTCTCGAAGCCGCTCCCCTCGATCGTGCCCGCGTACGTCCGGTTCGCAAAGCCGAAGAGCTGGAACGAGCCGGCGTCGTCCGCGACCGCGAGGACCCGGCGTCCGAGGTCGTCCGTGAGCCGGATCGTCGCGCCGGCCACGCCCTCGCCCGCGTCGAACGCTCCGTTGTCGTTCACGTCTCGGAACGCCCGGGCCGTCGCGGAGATCGCCGCGGCGAGCTGGATGTTGAGCGTGCGGCTCGACGTCAGCGCGACGTCCCCGTAGAACGCCGACGTCGGCGAGAACGCCTGGATCCCGTAGGCCCCCCGAGGGAGGTATGCGAGGTAACCGCCCCCGTCGCCCGTGCGGACCCACCACTCGCCCGACGCACCGAGGAACGCGATCTGCGCACGCACCTGTGGGCCGTCGGCCGGCGTGCCGTTCACGACGCCGTCGATCCGTGCGCCGTCGACGAACCGGGCGACGAAGGCGGTCGTCTCGCCGGCGCGCACGGAGATGCGGCCGAGGGTTGCGTAGAGGGCCGTCCCCTGATAGAGCCGGCCGTTCACGTTCCATTCGCCCGCGGGCAGGCTCACGTCGAGCGACGCGGACCCGTCGGACCGCACGGTCCGCACGAGGCGGACCTCGGAGGCCTTCTGGAACTCCAGGGACGCGAACGGCATGTCGAGGCCGAAGAGCCTCGTCACGCCGGCGACGCGGCCCGAGGGCACGAGGGTCAGGTTCAGGGACGACGTCCCGCGCGTCACGCGGAGCCGGTCCGGGTTCGTCGCCAGGTCGCCGAGGGTCGCGGTGATCGTGTAGTTTCCTTCGAGCAGGGGTCGGGCCTCGTAGAAGCCCGCGTCGGACGTCGTCAGGCGGGTCGCGTCGCCCGTCGCCTCGTCGAGGACCTCGATGCGCGCACCCGCGAGGAATTGACCGTCGTCGTCCGTCGCGAAGCCCTCGAGGGTCGCGAACGGCACGGCGATGTCCTGCCGTCCCTCCGACGTCCCGAGGTCGAGGTCGGCCGCGGACACCGTGTGGCCGGCCGCCGTCACGAGGACCGCGTAGCCGCCCGTCGGGACGGGGGGCAGCGCGAACGTGCCGTCCGCCCCCGCGGTCGCGGTGTGGACGAAGTCGAGGTCCTGGTGGGTGAGGGTGATCGAGGCGCCCGGCGCGACCGCGTCGAGGGCGCCGAAGGAGCCGTCCCCGCTCAGGTCGAAGAACGCGGTGCCGGAGGCCGCGCGGCCGGGGGTCGTCAGGTCGCGGGTCATGAGCCAGTCCGGCGTGCCGTCGCCGTCCTCGTCGACGTTCTCCCGGAGGGCCTGCTCGAGGCTCACGGGGAACGTCGCGGTCGCGAGGACCTGCGAGCCCACGAGGGAGCCCGGGGCGGGCGTCCCGACGGACGCCGTGAGCGTGACGTTCCCGAAGGGCACGAGGACGCTGTACCGGCCGGAGGCGTCCGTCGTCGCGACGTCGTGGGGCGTCCCGAGCTCGTCCGTGACCGTCACGCGGACGCCGGACACGGGCGTCGCGCCGCCCGCCCGGACCGTTCCGTTGACCCACGCGCCGTCGTAGTAGCGCAGGAACACGATCCCGTTCGTCACGGAGGCCTGCGAGCTGAGGTCCACGACGCCGTCCCGGCTGCCGTCCTGGATCTCCTTCTGGAGGAGCTGGGCCTCGTCGAAGTTGACCGCCCGCCAGGCGTCGGAGTGGTTCGCGGGGTCGTCGAACGGGTTGTAGTACGACGTGCGGTAGACGAGTCGGAAGTGGGACAGGTTCCACGCGGGGACGGGCGGGAAGCTCACGAGGGACTGGCTGAATCCCGGGATCGTCCGATCGGTCGGCTGACCCAGGTCCGCCGGCGCGTACCCGACGTAGGCGCGGTAGAACATCGAATCGTAGAAGGCCGTCTCGTACTCGATCCTCTGGCTGCGGACCGTGTCGCCCGGCCCGACGTTCTCGAGGGGGATTTCCCCGCGGTCCGTCTCGACGAGGATCCGGAAGAACTCGGTCGGCAGGGTGCGGCCGTCCGGGAGCTCGACGACGCGGTGGTCGGACAGCTTCACGGGGGCGTAGAAGATCCCCGTGTTCTGCGCGCTGATCGGGAAGAGGCGTGAGTCGACCGCGAAGTAGCCGATGTCGATCCCCGTCGCCGCGCGGACGGCTTTGTAGAAGTCCGCCACGCGGTCCGCGTCGAGGCGCAGGGTGACCTGCCGCGCGAGGTAGATGTACATCGCGTTGAGGGGCTGCATGTCCGCGTCCCAACGGCCGTACGTCGCGGGGTCGGCCTGGACCGCCGCGACGAAGTCCTGGGGCCGCCCGATCGCCCGCTCGAACGTGCCGGCGGAGAACCCGAAGCGCACGAGGACGTCCTCCGCGGCCTCGCCGAGCGCGCCCCGGTTCCGGCGGAAGTCGCCCTCGAGGGACCGAACGGCAAGGAGGGCAATCGCCTGGGTCTCCCCCGTGGCCGTGATGAACTGACCCGCGAACGCGAAGCCGTTCTGGAAGTTGTCCGCGACGGTCGGGTGCTGCCCCCGGTCGACGGCCTCGAAGCCGTAGTCCCACCACGACAGGAAGGCGGGGCGCTGCTCCGCGGGCCGGTCGCGGTCCATCGTCCGGAACCACTGCCACGCCGCGGGGAAGTACTCCGTCGGCTCGGGAAGGGAGTAGCCGAACGCACCGAAGTAGAAGCTCCCGCCGCCGGCGGGGTTGTAGCCCGGGGCTCGTAGGAAGCTCGGGAGGGCTTCGTGGAGCTGGCGGTCGTACGTCGACTTGAGCTCGAACGGGATCCCGGAGTCGATCCCCCAGTAGACGTTCGGCACAAGGACGATGCCGACGACCATCAGGGCTGCGAGGACGTGGCGGATCTTGAGGGACTTCCGGATCGCGTTGCGCCAGGAGCCTTGCGCGAGGGACCGGTACGTGCGGCGCATCCCCGTGAAATCGGCCCGCGTGAGGACGAGATCGATCGCGAACGCGGCCGTCACGGCGAACGCCGGGGAGGCGTTGAAGATGAACCGGGCCGCGGCCATCGCCATGAAGATCGCCGCGAACGCCCAAATCACGAGGACCGTGTACGCGGGGTCGCGGCGGCGGGGGATCAGCCAGAGCATGTACGCGACGCCCGCGACGCTGACATAGAACGTGAAGAAGCCGAAGCTCAGGATGAGCTGGGAGAGGCCGGGCGCCTGCGCCTCCGCGATCGTCTCGTACACCTTCGTCTGGACGAAGTACCCGGCCCCGCTCACGAACGCGCTCGCAAGAGCCGGGTTGACGAGCACCCCGACCGCGAGCCCGAGCCCTCCCGCCACGAGGGTCGCGGGGATCACGAGGGTCCAGGGGTAGTCCCGCGTGACCGTGAAGACGACGCCGAGGACCGCGGCTACGAGGAACAGGTACGCGGGCACGTCGAACCAGACCCGGATCTGGAACCGCGTCGCGTACCAGGGGAACCCGACGACGAGCGGCACGATCATCGCGATCGAGAAGAGGACCGTCAGGCCCATCGTGTCCTGGTTCCTGACGCGGTCGAGGAACAGCTGGACCGCGAAGTACACGATCAGGATGACGGGCACGTACGCCCAGCCCTGCCACGACAGGGCGATGACCGCGATGCAGAGGCCCGCGAGGATCGCGTACAGGACGCTCGGGCGACCCTCGCGGAAGAACGCGCGCACGCCGGCGACGATCGCACCGCGGCGGAACCAGGTCTCGACCCAGCGCCGGTCCGGGAGGACCTTCAGGGACCGCAGGAAGAAGTAGAACGTCGCGACGACGAAGAACAGGGTGAAGGCGTCGTGGTCCGCGTCCGTCGCCTGGCTACGCTGCAGGTGCGCGGAGCTGATCGCGAACAGAAGCGCCGCGACGAGGCCCGCGCGCCGGCCGAACGCCTCCTTCGTCACGGCGTACGTCGGGAAGACCGTGAGCGCGCCGAAGAGGCCCGTGGACGCGAGGAACACGTACAGGACGCCGAGCCACGGGTCGCCGAAGATCGGCGTGAGGAGCTGCCCCGTGAGGAGGGAGAACCACGGGAAGAGCGGCGGTCGCGGGTTGAACAGTCCCGGGCCGTAGTTCAGCATCGCGTCGAACGTGAGGTCCTTTCCCGTCTCGAAGGAGTAGCAGAGGGCCCGATGCCAGTAGTACGAGTCGGACCCGCCGGACACGGGCAACGTCCCCTGGCCGTCGCACGTCGGGGCGAGGGTCGTGAACGCGAGCCCGTAGACGAAGTAGAAGCGCAGGAACAGGGCGAAGCCGAAGATCAGGACGAGGGCGAGGGCTGTCCGCCAATGGGTACGCCACCAAGAAGTGCCCTCATCCACCGGAGCACCGACCGGCTAGGGGGACGCCCATGATGCAACCTCTATATATGTATCGCGGGTGCGCGTCGACGGACCCTCGGAGGGCCCACGAAGCGCGGCGCCCGGATGAGGATTTTGGAGCAGCCGTCGAAGGCCGTTCGACGGGGACGGAGGGCCGGCTCCCCGACGCGCGAAGCCCTTAAGGAGGCCGCCGCGGTTCCCGTCGCGGATGAAGCGGGACCTCATGGAGATCCTGTGCTGCCCCGTGTGCAAGGGGGACCTCGCGCTGACGGTCCGGGTGGAGAAGGACGAGATCCTCGAGGGCTCGCTCCATTGCAAGAGCTGCAACCACACGTACCCGATCTCCGACGGCATCCCGGACCTGCTCCCGCCCGACTTCAAGTGAAGAGGGCCTGCGCCCGGACGATGCCGTCGCCGTCCACCGCCTCCCGGTACGCCCCGAGCGGCTCGCGGTTGAGCGTGAGGAACTGCTCCCCCCACGCGAACTTCGACAGGACCTCGCGCGCCTGGTCCTCACGACCGAACATCGCGAGTGCCGCCGCGAACGCCTCCGCGCTCGACAGCGTGAACGGCTTCCCGTAGTTCACGGGGTTCGCGGCGAGGAGGTAGGGGAGGGCCCTCGGGGTCGCCTGCGGGACCCGCGGGAATACGCCCCGCCTCCACGACACGTCGAGCACGGCGAGGCCCGACGCCTCCGCGCGCGCGCCGTCCGCGGGCGACAGCGCGCGCTCCGCCTTCGGCGTCAGCACGATCGCGCCGCGCGGGATCGACGTCGGACGTGACACGAACGTCACGAGGCCGAACCGCCGCAGCTTGCGCGCCGTGCACCGCTTCGGGTCGCACTGTCGCGCGTCGTACGCGTAGAGGCGGATCCTCGCCACGCGCCACGCGAGGGCCCGACGTCCGATAAGGCTGCGCAAAGCCTATCCGGCCCGGAGCGGTAGCCTCGGACCGCCACCGTGATGACGAAACCCAGGCTGACCGGTGATGACTGATGGGCGATCTGAGTGGCCCTCCGTTTGTCAATCCGACGCGGCGCCGCGATGCGTTTTTGTATCGAGACCCTCATGCGGCAGGCGGGATGCACGCATGGTGAACGGGCTCGACCTCCTCGGGCACAACCGGACGTTCCAGATCCACTGGGCCAAACGCGTCCTCGCCTTCGCGATCGACCTCGCCTTCGTGTTCGCGCCGCTGTGGATCCTCCTGTTCTACGCGGACCAGCGGTCGCCCCTCGTGTACGGCCTCTGGGGGGGTCTCACGCTCTACCTATACTCGACGTTCGCGGAGTCTCTATTCCGCGCGACGGTCGGGAAATACATCGTCGGGTTGGAGGTCCGGTCCCTCCGCGGGCCCATGACGGCCTCGAAGGCCGCCGTCCGGAACATCCCGAAGCTCTTCTGGTTCGCCTTCCCGGTCCTCGACACCCTCGCGGGCCTGCTCGTCGAAGGCGACCCGCGCCAGCGCTGGTCAGACAAGGTCCTCGGGACGACGGTCGCGCAATCGTCCCTGATCCACGTGCGCGTGCACCGGCTCGACGGCGTCGGCGCAGGCCCGCGCGGTTGACCGGTGAACGGTTAAATAGCGACGGCCGGATGCGTGCGCCGGCGTGAGCCCATGCTCTTCGTGACGCAGTTGCAGGTCATCCCCGGGCAGCTCGAGGAGGCGACCCGGATGTTCAAGCATCCGAAGCTCCCGAACAACATCGTCGTCCACGAGTTCCTCGGGCTCCTCGGCAAGCCGGACGCGATCGTGATCTTCGAGGCCCCCGACCCCTCGACGGCCGCGGACTTCACGGTCCAGTTCGGCCGCGTCGCGGACGCGACGACCTCTCTCGCCCTGCCGATCGAGGAGTTCAAGTGGACGTGGTGAGCGTCGGCTAGTGCCGCTTCCACTAAGGTAGTCCCGCATTCTTCCGGACCTGCACTCGGTTCGCATTCCGGTAGGCGACCGCCCTGCGGATTGCCCTCCCGACCTCCCGCCAATCCCGGTAGTCGCTCCCGTCGAAGGCGAGAGACCGCACCTCCGTGAAGCGACACTCAATCGGGTTCATCCACGACGCGTTCGTCGCCGTGGGGACGAGGCTCACCTTGTTCCCCCGGGCCCACGCGAGGACGTCGGGCGTCCAGTGCGCGGACAGGTTGTCCTGGATCACGTAGATCCGCCGGTCCGCGGGGAACCGCCGCCGGACGTACTTCAGGAACCGGAGCCACGGACGGCCGCCCTTCCTCTCCATGAGGAGACCGGACAGGCGGTCCGCCGCGACGTGGTACGCCCCGAACCAGAACCTCGTGCCGGCGACCCGCGTGTACGTCGCTCGCACGCGATGCGGCCGTCCCGCAGGATGCCAGCCGCGCCCCTTCGTCGGCGCGAGGGAGATCGGCCCCATCTCGTCGACCGCGACGACGGCCGGAGGATTGTGCCGCTTCCGCGTGAGCCGCTCGATGCGCCCTCTCTTCCCGTGGAACCTCGGGTCCTTCGACTCCTTCCACGTCTTCGCCTGCTGGTACGTCAGCGCAGCCTCGTCCAGGATGACCGCGAGCCAGGAGGTCGAGATGTCGTCCACGATGCCCCGCCGGATCGCCTCCCGACGGAGCCGGCTCAGGGACCACTCCTGGAACGGCAGCCCGACGTCCGCGGGACGGCTCGTCGCCAGGTTCGCGAGCTCCTTCCGAACCTCGCCGGTGAAGGTCCTCGGTCGTCCGCCGCCCCACTTCGGGTTGAGGCTGTCGAAGCCGCCCGCGCGGAACGCCTTGACGATCTCCCGCACGTAGCCCACATCCAGGCCCATCAGCTCCGCGATCCTCGGCGGCGTGTAGCCCTGGGCACTTTGCATGACGACCATCGCCCGACGCAGGACGACGACGTCCCTCGTCGCCTTCATCAGCCGATGTAACCGGTTCCCTTCCTCGTCGCTCAGCTCCGCTCGCAACACCATGAGTGCATCCCGGCGGGAGATGCCCTCGGAGACTTCAAGATTGTTAGACTACCTTTCCGGAAGGGGCACTAGTGGCCGGCGTCGTCCAAGGCTTCGTTGACGAGCTTGTCCGCGCGACGCAACCATGACGTGAGCCGCGGCAGGTGCTCATACGTCACCTTGCGGAAGGCCTTCTCCTTCTCCTTCGCCCGCTTGTAGAGCGGGCGCAGCGTGCCGCTCCGCAATCGATAGGCACCCGTCAGATGCCGGACGACGAGCTCGCGGTCCGAGTGCACGCGGACGTCCGTGCGCGTCGCGCGCGCGGCGAGAGAGAGTCCGGCGATGATCGCCCGGTACTCCGCCTCGTTGTTCGTCGCCTTCCCGATGTACTCCTTGCGTTCGAGGAGAACGCGGTCCCGGTCGTCGCACAGCACGACCCCGATCGCCGCGGGGCCGGGATTCCCCCGCGCACCTCCGTCCGCATACAGCCGCACGGCCGCGAGCCCCGGCGTGGAACGCCTCCTGCCTGCCGCCATCCGCACGCGGTGATAAATGCGTCACGGCCTCGAGGCTGCCGCTCACCGCAGAAAGCAAAGAAAAAGAAGGAAAGGGAAAAGGGGGTTCAGATGCCGGGCCTATTGGAGGGTTCCCGCGAACAGAATGGACGAGCCGTCGCCGATTTCGACGCGGAAACCGGTCGGATACCTCGACGTGCTGACCAGCACACGGTCACCCGGGTCAACGGCGCTGACCCCGTTGTTCGAGAACACCGCGCCATCGGCCGAATACGACAGGCTGGAGAAAGCCTCGGCCGCGAGGGCAATCGACCCGCCCGTGTTCAGGATCGTCAGCGTCGTCCCGGCCGTCGTTAGGCCTGTGGGGGACGATGCCACGATCAGGGTCCAGTTCGTTCCGTCCGCCGATCGGCCGATGGTCACGCCCATCGACCGTACGGTGCCGCCAGGTCCGACCAAGAGGCCGGAGACCATGACGTAGAGCACCGCGGCGAGTACCACCGTGATCGCGACCATCAGAATGGTCGCAATCACAGGAGACACCGCCTGCTCATCCTTTCGGATGATGGCTTGCATGGTTTTGTCCTTCCTGCGGCTTGCGCCGCGTCGAGGCATGCGGGGGACGGCGGGGATAAACGTTTCGCGCTGAATGTCGCGTGTTGAGAACGACTCCTTGAATCTTCGTGCTTCGCGTCGTTGGGAATCAGCGCCGATGGCGGGAGCATGCCGTCGTCGCCCGGTCCATCGGGTCACTCCGCGAGCGCTTTCAGGTCGTGCCCGAGCTCGATCGTCTCGTCGCTCACGAGGACGAGCATGTTCCGGATGTCGTCCGTTTCGTACTCCTGCATCGAGAAGATCACCGTGTACGCGCCATGCGAGCGGAGATTATTCACGAGGATGTGCAGGAACTCGCTCAGGATCTTCGTGTTGTTGTGGATTGCGAGGGAGTTGATCGAGTCGAGGATCACGAGGGCGTTGTGATCCTTGTGCTTCCGCATCAGGAACTCGACCTTGAGCATGAGGTTCTCGAGCATCGTCGGGCTCTCGACCGCGATCGCGTGCGGGTGGCGCTTCGCGGCCGCCATCATGATCTGACTGATGCAGTCGACGAACCAGATGCGGTCGAGCGGAATCTCGAGGACCTCGAGGGCGTTGATGATGCTCTGAGAGGGAATCGTCGACGTGACGTAGACGACCTGGAGCTCCTTCTTCGCCGCGAAGTTGTCGAGCATCCCCTGGATCGCGTCGAAGTACTGGTCCGTCCGCAGGCGCAACGCCACCGCGGAGGCCTCCGGGAGCGAGGACAGCTTGTCCGAGATCTCCGTCGTGACGGTCACGTCATCCGCCCCCGGGGACGCTGCCGCCCTTCAGGAGCGGAACGAGGAGGATACCACTCGTCGTCAGATCGATCACGTACTTCGCGCGGCTGTGCGATGTGCCGCGCATCTTGACGACCTGGAGCGTCCTCAGGAGGTCTCCGCGCCGCTCGAGGTTCCCCGTGACGATCACGCCGTCCGCGATCGCCTCGGCGACACCGAGGCGGGAGTAGCCCTCCTCGGAAGGGGTGTGTTCCGACACGAGGAGCGACGTGCACGCCTTCGCGCTCAGGATCATCCCCAGGCGCAGGAGGAACTCCCGGATGAGCTCGCGATCCTCCAGGCGGTACGACACGGACGTCAGGGAGTCGAGGACGAACCGCTTCACCTCATGTTCGTCGACGAGGCCCGCGATCGTGTCGACGAGCATCTTGATCTCCTCGAACGAGAACTGCGCCTTCTCGTCGATCCCGAGCTTCTCGTAGATCGCCGGGAGGTCGACGAAGCGCAGGCGGCCCTGCCGCATGAGCCGCTCGTCGAAGAAGTCGAACGGAATCACGTTCTTCAGGAGCTTCGTCGTGGGCTCCGTCACGCTGACGTACAGGGAGTTCTCCGCGTTGAGCGCGCCGTGGATGAGGAACTCGATGCAGATCGACGTCTTGCCCGTGCCGACGGAGCCGGCGACGAGGACCGTGTTGCCCCGCGGGATGCCGCCGTTCAGAACGTGGTCGATCCCCTCGATGCCCGTCGCGCACCGCTCGCGCTCTCGCTCGACGAGCACCTCTCGTTCCTTCGGAGGCATGTCGGCTCGTCGAACCATCCGGCCCCACGATATATGAGCGGTGCGCCGAGAGTATCAATTCTGAAACGGGGCAGGTTGCCCGTCCTTACGACGCGGTGGTTTTTCGACGGCTCGGTTGCCGAGGATTGACGCGTCACACCTTGTGGCGCAAGCCCCCGCCGGCGGGCCGTTCCGCGAGACCGGGAGTTCGTCGGGAAGGAGGAGTCGCGGACGGACACGGTCGCCGGGGAGCACGGAATGGCTTCCCGGTCCCCCCGACCCGCGATACGTTTTTATCGCGATGCCGAGGTTAGCACCGGCCACGATGGAACCGCTCCTCCAGGTCGCGCTCGACTTCATGCACCTCAAGCGCGCGCTCCAAGCCGCCAAGGAGGCCGTCCAAGGTGGCGCGGACTGGATCGAGGCGGGCACGCCCCTCGTCAAGTCGGAGGGCGTCGAGGCCGTCCGCGCGTTGCGGAAGGCGTTTCCCAAGAAGACGATCGTCGCGGATCTGAAGGTCATGGACACCGGGGCGCTCGAGGTCGAGATCGCCGCGAAGGCCGGGGCCGACGTCGTCACGGTCATGGGCGTCACGGACGACGCGACGATTGCGGAGGCGGTCAAGGCCGCGCGGCGCTACGGCGCGAAGATCATGGTCGACCTGATGCGCGTGCCCGACAAGGCGAGGCGCGCGGTCGAGCTCGAGAAGCTTGGCGTGGACTACCTGAACCTTCACGTCTCGATCGACGAGCAGATGATCGCGCGCACGCCGCTCGGCGAGCTCAAGGCGGTCGCGAAGGCGACGTCCCTCCCCGTCGCCGTGGCGGGCGGTCTGACGTCGGAGACCGTCGCCCAGGCCATCGGGGCCGGGGCGTCCATCCTCATCGTGGGCGGCGCGATCATCAAGGCGGAGAAGGTCGCCGACGCGACGAGGAAGATCAAGAAGGCGATCGCCACGCATCGGTCGATCCCCTCGGGGCTCCAGAAGCGGTACAGCGAGGCGGACGTCGTGGGGGCCTTCCGCAAGGTCTCCACCCCGAACCTCGCGGACGCGATGCAGAAGCGCGGCGTCGTCCTGGGTCTTGCGCCCCGTGTGCGGCACGGGACGCGGCTCGTCGGGCGCGCCCTGACCGTGCGCACGGCGAACGGGGACTGGGCGAAGCCCGTCGAGGCGGTCGACCGCGCGAAACCCGGGGACGTGATCGTGATCGACGCGGGCGGCGGTACGACGGCCGTCTGGGGCGAGCTCGCGAGCAATTCGTGCGTCGTCCGGGGCGTCGCGGGCGTCGTGATCGACGGCGCGGTGCGGGACCTCGAAACGATCCTCGATTTGAACTTCCCGTGCTTCAGCCGCCACGTCGCGCCCCACGCGGGCGAGCCCAAGGGCCACGGGGAGATCGGCGGCGAGGTGGAGGTCGGCGGGCAGGTCGTGCACCCGGGCGACTGGATCGTCGGCGACGAATCCGGCCTCGTCGTCGTGCCGCGCGACCGGGCCGTCGAGATGGCGAACCGCGCGCTCGACGTGCTTGAGCGGGAGAACCGCATCCGCGAGGAGATCAAACGAGGCGGCACGCTGAGCTCAGTCCTCGAGCTCGAGAAGTGGGAGCAGATCCGCTGAGGCGCGCCATGGACCGTCGAAGCCTCGATACCGTCCTGTCGGACCTGAAGGCGGGGAAGCTGGGCGTCGCGGAAGCGGTCGAGAGGCTCCGGGACCTCCCGTACGTGGACCTCGGCTACGCGAAGATTGACGGTCACCGCGACCTGCGGCGGGGCTTCCCCGAGGTTGTGTACTGTCCGGGGAAGACGCCGCGGCGGATCCTCGAGATCGTGCGCCGCATGAGCGCGGACCACGGACTCGTCCTCGCGACGCGCGCGACCCCCGGGGTCCACCGCTATCTGAAGACCTCCCTCCGAGGTAGGCGGGTGGCGTACTTCGAGGAAGCACGGATCGTGGCCGTGGGCGAGGCGGCTGCGCCGCGGAAGGGGCGCGTCCTCGTCATCACGGCGGGCACCTCGGACATCCCGGTCGCCGAAGAGGCCGCGGTCACCGCCGAGCTGATGGGGAACCGCGTGACCCGTCTTTTCGACGTCGGGGTCGCGGGGGTCCATCGGCTCCTTGACCGCCGCGAGGAGCTGCGGAAGGCGAAGGTCATCATCGTCGTCGCGGGCATGGAGGGCGCGCTTCCCAGCGTCGTGGCCGGCCTCGTGTCCGCCCCGGTGATCGCCGTGCCCACGTCCGTCGGCTACGGCGCGAGCTTCGGGGGACTCGCCGCGCTCCTCGGCATGATGACGTCCTGTGCGCCGGGCGTCGCCGTCGTGAACATCGACAACGGGTTCGGCGCGGGCTACCTGGCCGCCCGGATGAACGGCTAGGCCCCACCGATCCGAAGGAGCCCCGATCCGAGCCCCATGACGAAGAGGGCGACGACGGTCGCGACGATGCCAGCGAAGACGATCTTGCTCCACGCCCAGACGCGCGAGCCGTCGAGGGGTGGCACGGGGATCATGTTGAAGCCCGCGAGGACGAGGTTGATGAAGGCCCCGAAGTTCGCGATGAGCACCACGAGGACCCCGACGAGGCCCGCGCCCGCGGCGAACGGGTTCACGATTGCGAGGATCGCGAGGAACGCCGACGCGAACCCGATGTTCGTTGCAGGACCCGCGGCGCCCATCTTCCCGCTCTGCTCCCGGGTCACCGCGCCCTCGACGACCGTCGCCCCGGGCGCGCCGTACAGGAATCCCATCGACGCGAAGACGAACGCAAGGACGAGCCCGAGCGGGTTGTATCGGAACTCCGCCCAGTGGCCGTAGCGTTGCGCGACGACCTTGTGTGCGACCTCGTGGACGCCGACTCCTGTCGCGACGGCCACGAGGGAGATGGCAAAGGAGAGGCCGATCGTCACGGGGGACGCGCTGCCTGGGCCGAACCGGAAAGGGTTCACAAACAGGAGCGTCATCGCTGCGCTCAACGCGAGGATCGCGATCGCGAGCTGGTGCAGCTCGACCGGGCTGAAACGGATGCCGGGTTTCTTCGGCTCGCGGACGATGTAGATCGGCGGGGCTGCGTAGTCCGACGCGCGTCCGCGCATCGCCCGTCGGGCAGGGGTCGACCCTATTTAGGGTTGCGCACGCTCACGTTCGGAAATGGAACATTCGGTCGCGACGCCGGCTCACTCGAAGCGCGCGCCGCAGTTCGAGCACTCCCGGGCGACGCTGGGCAGGGCGACCTCGCAGAGCGGACAGCGGAACCGGCTGCCGTCGGCCTTCTTGAGCATCTGCGTGCGGATCAGCCGGACGCTCTTCTCCTGGAACCCCTGCGGGTCGTCGTCGAGGAGGCGCTCGAGCGGCCCGACGTCGAACCCCTTGCGGCGCCACGCCTCGATCTGCCGGCGGCAGTCCTCCCGGAGGAGGTCCATCTCGTCGACGCCGCCGAACGCGGACAGGAGCTCGTCCCGCACGTCCGTCGGCATCTCCTGGAAGTCCGGATCCGCGGACAGGTCGACGATCTCCCCCGTGACCGCGTGGAGCCTCTCCTCGAGCGCCTCGACGTCGAGGGTCGCGTCGGGCGAGGCGCCGCACACCGGGCACCGTGCCGCGGCGGCGGGCCACGGCGTCCCGCAGTGGGGGCACGGCGCGCCGGCGACCTCCTGCTCGGCCTTCGCCCCAATCGCGGAGAGGAGGACCCTCCGCGCGATCGCGTGGTGGAGCCCCTTCGTCACGGCGGACGGTGGGAGGGCGAGCTTCACGACGTCGGAGAAGTCGTGGAAGCCGCGCGCGATGAGCTCCTTCGCGCGTTCCTCCGTGATCCCGGGGACCGTCGCGAGCTCCCGGACGGCCTCCGCGTTCGCCGGCTTCCTTGCGGCCCTCGACACGGCGGCGCCGCACGCATCGCACGACGCGACGGACCCTCGGAACATCTTCCCGCACTTCGGGCAGATCGCCTGGTCCTTCCGCAGGATCGTGCTGCATCGCGGGCAGACCGCCTCGTCGCTCGACATCCCGCAGACCCCGCACGTCTGCGTCACGGCGCGCTCGATGCGACGGGTCGTTACTTAAGGCCGCGCCTCCCGTTATCCCGGCGGAGCGAGTACTTTCGGCTCCCCCTCCCCCTCAGCGCTTCATACGCCGCGCCCCCTCGGGGGAGGGCACCGGTGATCACGACGGAGAGGGCGGAGGCGGTGCCTGCGGCGGCGAGGCCGCGCGTCCCGTGGCCCTTCGACCGCGTGCGCGAGGGGCAACGGGAGTTCCTCGACGACGCGCGGCGGGCCCTCGCGGAGGGCGCGCACCTCCTGGCCCACGCGCCCACGGGGATCGGCAAGACGGCCGTCGCCCTCGTCGCCTCCCTCGACGTCGCCCTCGCCGACGGCGGCCTCGTCCTCTTCCTCACGTCGCGGCAGAGCCAGCACCGGATCGCCGTCGAGACGCTCAAGCGGGTCGCGGCCCTGGGCGCCCGGTTCGCGTCCGTCGACCTGATCGCGAAGCAGGCGATGTGCCTGCAGCCCGACGCACCGCCCCACGGGCGCGCGTTCCACGCGTTCTGCGACGAGAAGGTCCGCGCGCGGTCGTGCGCGTTCTTCACCCGGAACGCGGAGGCCGTCGTCGCCGCGGTCCGGCAGCGGCCGCTCCACGTGCAGGAGCTCGTCCAGGCGGGCCGCGCGTGCGGCGTGTGCCCGCACAAGGTCGCGATGGAGGCGAGCGCCGACGCGACCGTCGTCGTGTGCGACTACAACTACGTGTTCAGCGAGATCCGCGAGCCGTTCCTCGGGAGGATCGGGCGAGATCTGGGAGACCTGCTCCTCGTCGTCGACGAGGCGCACAACCTGCCCGATCGGAGCCGAGCGCACCTGTGCGGCGACCTGACGATCCAGGACCTCGCGCGCGCGGCGGCGGAGGCGCGGGACATCGACGCGGAGGCGTTCCAGAGCCTGCGGGCCGTGATGCGGTCCGTCGAACGGTTCCTCCTGCCCCTTCGTGGCGAGCGTGTTGCGGCGAAGCACGAATTCCTCGACGCCGTGGAGGAAGGCTTGCGGAGGCTCCCGGGACCCCCCGTGGGCTACGCGGACCTCGCGGAGGCCGTCGCCTGGGCGGGCGACGAGGCGGCCCGGCTCGGGCGCACGACGGTCCTCCCGGACGTCGCGGAGTTCCTCCGCACGTGGCGGGACCGGGACGAGGCGATCCTCCGCCTGCTCGTCGGCGGCTCGCAGGGCCGGTTCGCGTACCGGCTCCTGGACCCGAGCGTCCTGAGCCGCCCGGTCTTCGAGGCGGTCCGCGGAAGCATCCTCATGTCCGGCACGCTGCATCCGCCGGAGATGTACGCGGACCTCCTGGGGATCGAGCCCTCGCGCCGGCGCGTCCGTCGGTACGCGTCCCCGTTCCCGAAGGAGAACCGCCTCCTCGTCGTCCACCCGCACGTCACGACGCTGTACGCGAAGCGGACGGACGCGATGCACGACGCGACGGCCCGTGAAATCGCTTCGATCGCGTCCGCCGTCCCGGGCAACGTCGCCGCGTTCTTCCCGTCGTACGAGCTCCTTGCCGCGTCCCTCGAACGTCTGCGCGGGGCCGCCGGGAAGCGGCTCCTCGTCGAGCGACCGGACTGGGACAAGGCGCGGCGCGACGCGACGATCCAGGCGCTCCGGCTCGCCCGCGCCGACGGCGGCGCGCTCCTCCTCGGGGTCCAGGGCGGCTCCCTGAGCGAGGGCGTGGACTACGAGGACAACCTGCTCCGCGCCGTGGTCGTCGTCGGGCTGCCGCTGAGCCCTCCGAACGTCGAGGTCGAGGCGCTCAAGGACTACTACATGAGGAAGTTCGGGCCCGAGCGGGGCTACGACTACGCGTACGTCTTCCCGGCGGTGAACAAGGTCCTCCAGGCGGCGGGCCGGCCCATCCGGAGCGAGCGGGACCGCGCGGCGATCGTCCTCCTCGAAGGACGGTTCCTCACGCCGCGATACGCGCGGTACCTACCGCCCAGCTTCGCGCCGCGTGTGAGCACGGCCCCCGCTTCGGAAGTCCGGCTGTTCCTCGGGAG
>JBQTHW010000150.1:0-1724 GCA_052389495.1 Methanobacteriota archaeon
AGGCGATGCGCGCGGGAGCGTTCGGCATGTCGACGGGACTCGTCTACCCGCCCGGATGCTTCGCGTCCACGGACGAAATCGTGGAGCTCGCGAAGGTCGTCGGACGATACGGGGGGTTTTACGCGTCGCACATCCGCGGGGAGCGGGAGACGATCGTCGAGGCGGTCCAAGAGTGCCTCGAGATCGGCGAACGCGCTGGGGTGCCTGTGCAGATCAGCCACAACAACCCGAAGTACGGCGGGTGGGGCAAGTCGACGACGATCCAGGCGATGTGGGAGGCCGCGCGGGGACGCGGGATCGACGTCACGGTCGACAACGACAGCCACACGGACTTCGGTCCCTCCCTGAGCCACGCGCTCCCGCAGTGGACCCAGAAGCTCACGACGGACGAGCTCGTGGATCTCCTGAGGGACCCGTCGAAACGCGAGGCGCTGCGCCAGGAAGTCAAGCAGGACCGGAGGCCCGCCGCGGGATACGTCGGCCTGCTCGTCCACGACGCGTGGAACCGCGTCTTCCTGCTTCGCTGCCCGAACGACCCGTCGAAGGAGGGCCTGACGATCGCCCAGCTCGCGGACAAGCGGGGGGTCGATCCGTGGACGGCGTTCTTCGACGTCATCGTCGAGGAACGAGACCAAGCCGTCGGGCTGTTCGACTACCAGGACGCGGAGGAGGTCAAGGCGACGATGCAGCACCCGCTCGTGATGATCTGCTCGGACGGTTGGGTCCTCCCGAAGGACGCGCAGTCCTCGACAGCGCCCCCGTACGTGCCGTGCACGTACGGCGAGTACCCCGGAGTCCTCGAGCGGTTCGTCGTGAAGGAGCCCGTGCTCCGTCTCGAGGAGGCGATCCGCAAGATGACGTCCATGCCGGCGACGCGTCTCGGCCTCCCCGACCGTGGCCTCGTCCGGAAGGGCTCCTGGGCGGACCTCGTCGTGTTCGACCTGCCGCGCGTCCGGGACCGCGCGACGAACCTGTGGCCGCACGCCCACCCGTTCGAAAACTACCCGCATGCGTACCCGGAGGGCATCGATTGGGTCCTCGTGAACGGGATCGTGGCCGTGGAGGACGGAGCGCCCACGGGCGCGCTGGCGGGACGCGTGTTGCGGCACCGGTGAGTGCGATGGAGGACCGGCCTCGGAGTGCGGGATTGTCGGAAGATGGGCGCCGGCGTTCCCCTTTTCACGCGGAATTGGACCTGATAATCAAAGGGCAAGCTTCATCCCCCGCGAGGGAGGGATGAGCCCTCGATGCAACGGCTCCGCGCGGAGGGCGAGCCGGAGGCGGTCTTCGCGCAGGTGCAGGACCGGCTCCGGTCCCTGGGTGCGACGCCGAACCTCATCGATCCCGTGTCGATCACGATCCTGTTCGACATGGAGATCCCTGGGGACGGGGTGTCCCGGTTTTTCCTCGCCGTCGTACCCGCGGGGAAGGGGTCGAGCGACGTCGCGCTCGCGCGGCGGAGCACGGACCGCCGGAAGGCGATGAAGGCGATGGTCCTGAGCGACGACGATCCGATCGAGAAACAGGTCCTCCACGACCTGCTCGCGTCGCGGGCGGCGTAGGATCCGTGGGCCCCCGGAAAATGTGATGGGCTCGACCGGATTCGAACCGAAACCGGCTTGGATCCATAGGCGGAGGCTCAGCTGCTAGCAATGTCGTGTCTAGCCGCTGAACTGTCGGGTCGCGGAGTCCTGTTTGCTTCGGTTACAGGCGATGCAGGCGGG
>JBQTHW010000151.1:0-13129 GCA_052389495.1 Methanobacteriota archaeon
AGGACCGCGGACGCCTCGGGCTGGTACTGCCCGGCGTACAGATGGAACGTCCCCGTCGGGTCCGCGACCCGCGCGCGCCACATCGGCTGCATGTCCGTCCCGACGTTCTCGACATCCGTCACGACGCCGACGACGAAGACGCGGTTCACCTTCGCGCCGAGCGGCGTGACGACGTACGACGGCGCGCGGTCCCCGCCGCCGGGGACCTCGAGGGTCGCGTCGTTGAACTCGCCCGAGAAGAGGCGCCACGCGACCTCGCGGTTCACGCGGACCCCTCCAGTCCCTCGAGCATCTCCCGCGCCTCCTGCTGCACGTCGACCTTCAGGATCTTCGCCTCCTGCACGATCATCATGAGCCCGTACTCGTCCGACGTCACGTTCCCGCGCGCCTCCATCGGCTGCGCGACGAGGATGTCCGCGAGCTCGTCCCGCACGACGTCCGCCGACATGGCGTCCTTCGCCTGGGCGATGCACGCGTCGATCGTCTTGTCGAGGAGGGCCTCCGTGAGATCGCGGTTGAAGACCGCGGTCAGGGCGCCGGAGCCGTCGTCGAGGACCGCCTTGACCCGGAGGTCCGCCTCTCCCTTGACCTCGCCGTGGATGCGGCACGCGCCCTTCCGGAGGACGCGCTTGCACTCCGGGCAGCGGTACACGAGGCCGGACCCCTCGCGCAGGTCGATCAGGATGCCGCGCACCGTGACGTCGACCCCGCCGCCGCGCTCCGCGAGGTCCTCGATCCACATGCGCGGGCTCTCCCCGAGCTTCGAGCCGGGCGGCAGGGCCTCCGAGGGGAGGCGGGTGACCGTCGCCCGCTCGTCGAACGAGACCTGGGGGATGCCACGCCACGCCTTCACGTAGGCGCCTTCGATCCGGACGACCTCGTCGGGCTTGAGCGAGAAGTCCTTCCACGCGCTGAACTGCGACTTGCCCGTCGCGTCGGCGAGGACGCCCGAGAACACGGACTTCGGCGTGCCTTCGACCGCGACCTCCCGCGTCTCGACGTCCAGGATGCGGGCCGTCACGGCGACGTTCGACGCCCCCTCGCGCAGGTCGACGACGTCGAACGGCGTCGGCGTGCCGACGTACGGCTGTCCCGCGCCCGGCGTCGGCTTGTACTCCGGCAGGGCGTCGGGCTTCTCCTTCGTCACGATCGTCCGCACGCCGAAGTTCACCTGGATCTGCCCGCGGTACTCCTTCGTGTACGCGTTCTGCACGCGCAGGACGTCGCCCTTCGTGATCGGACCGTTCAGGGGCTCCCAGGCGGTGAAGGGGACCGTCGCCGTCGGGTCGCCCAGGATGCCGTACAGGATGTGCTTCGACCCGCCCTCGACGTTCACGTCGCGCTCGTTCACGCTCACGACCCGGACGAGCAGGTTCACGCTCTGCTCCCCGGACAGGAGCTCCCGGATCGTCTTGCCGATGCCCACCGCGAGGTTCGCGGGGTTCCCGCCGTGCTTCTTGACGATCGACCGCTTCGCGGTGTCAAGCGTCACCCGGTAGACGTTCAGGTAGCTCGACAGTTCCTTCTCGATCTCCGGCTCACTCACCTTGCCCCCCAAGGCCCGGGTGATGTCCCGGACATGGGTGGCCAGTTCCTCCTTCACAATTCCACGTTCCTGAGGCATGTCGATTTCCTGCCTCGCCCTTCCGTAGGGGGCCGCGGTATAAAGGGGTTCGGAGGGGTGGGCGAAAGTACCGCACTCCGTAGGGTGGGCGACGGCGAGCGACGGCCGACGAGGGCCGCCCACCGCAACGTTCATTCCGAGAGGCCGCTTCGCTTCGCCGTGGACACGCGGGACTTGTTCCGCGCCCTGCTCGGCTTCTGGCACGACGCGATCGAGGCCGCCGTGGACGTGGTGCGGACCCCGTGGGGCGTCATCACCCGGGCCGACCGCTACCCGACCGTCCACATGGCGAACGAGGCCTTCGTCGCGTCGCCCCCGGAGGGCGGCATGGCCCGCATCCTTGCGGACATGGACGCGACGTACGACGGGTCCGACATCCGCCACCGTCGCGTGTGGTTCGAGGACGCGGACGCAGCCTTCGCCGCGCAGGAGGCCTTCGCCGCGGCCGGGTTCCGACCCCTCGCGGAACTCGCGATGGCCCGGCTCGGGCAGCCGTCGTGCATCGTGAACCCCGACGTCGAGGTGAGAAGGGTCGACGCCCGCGCCGCCGAGGAGGACCACCTCGCCGTCTGGCTGGCGATCGACGAGGCCGGCGGGTTCGGCCCGGACCTGTCGCGCCAGCTCCACACGCTCGGGCGCGACCGGGCGGCCCTCCTGGGGCAGCAGCGTCTCGTCGCCTACCTGGACGGCTCGCCTGCGGGGATCTTCCTGCTCTGGCCCCGCGGCCGCTTCGCCCTGATCGACGACGTCGGGACGCACCCGCGGTTCCGGATGAAGGGCGTCGGCCGCACGATGATCTCCGAGGCGTGCCACCGCGCGACGCTCGAGCGGTGCGAGTACACCCTGCTGACGGCGGACCTGTTCGACACGCCCCGCCTGATGTACAAGACCCTCGGGTTCGAGCCGATCGGGGAGGTCCGCGGGTTCCTCCGCGGGTGACGCGGACGGCGAATCCTTCTTAGCCGCGCGGGCGATGCCTCGCGCGAATGGACCTCGGGCTGCGCGGGAAGGCGGCCCTCGTCTCGGCGGCGAGCCAGGGGATGGGACGGGCGATCGCACGGACCCTCGGCCGGGAGGGATGCCGCGTCGCGCTGTGCGCGCGGAACGCGGGGCCGCTCGAGGCGACCGCGTCCGCGATCCGGAAGGAGACGGGCGCGGAGGTGCTCGCCGTCGCGGCGGACGTCTCGAAGGCGGCCGACGTCGAGGCGTTCGTCGACGCGGCCCGGGCCGCCTTCGGCGGCGTCGACGTCCTCGTGGCGAACGCGGGCGGACCGCCGACGGGCCGGTTCGAGTCGATCACCGACGAGCAGTGGTCCGGTGTCTACGAGCTCACGCTCCAGAGCGCCGTCCGCCTGGTCCGCGCGGCCCTGCCCTCCATGCGGTCCCGCGGCGGCGGCTCGATCGTCGCGCTCACGTCGATCAGCGTCAAGCAGCCCTTGGATAACCTCGTCCTGTCGAACGCGATGCGTGCGGCCGTCGTGGGCCTCGTCAAGACGCTCGCGCGGGAGCTCGCGCCGGATCGGATCCGCGTGAACGCCGTGGCGCCCGGCTGGATCGCGACGGACCGGCTCATGGAGGTGCTCCACGTCCGGGCCGAGCGGGAGGGCAAGGACCTCGACGCGGCCACGGCCGACGGGCGGCGGGAGGTGCCCCTCGGCCGGTTCGGCACGCCCGAGGAGGTCGCCGACCTGGTGGCGTTCCTGGCGTCGGAGCGGGCATCGTACCTGACGGGGAACGTCATCCAGATCGACGGCGGGCTGTACCGGGGCGTCTTCTGACGGCGCGCGCCTACGCGGGTCGCTTCGGGGTCTCGCCGGGGACGCTCGAGCAGGACCAGCACGACCGGCGCGCCGTGCCGTTCCACGCGCGGCACGTCGGGCACCGCCAGCTCTCCTGGTGGCTCGGTCCGACGCCGAAGAGGTTGAGCGTCACCCCGGCCCCGCAGGACCAGCAGATCGACCGCTCCCCCTCGTTCGTGATCGAGCAGTTCGGGCACGACCAGCTCATCGACGGCCGAGCGGGCAGCTTCCGCGCGCGCCGACGCCAATCGATCCAGCTGAAGGTCACCCCTCCGACGAAAAGCAGGAAGAGCGCGGCGGAGAGGAGGTCTTCCACGACGATTCGCGTGGTCGGGAGCCGTCTTATAGGCTACCCGCTGGATATCACGGACGATACGAAAATCGGTCGGCGCCGGTCTGCGTCGCGCGCTACTGGTTGAAGGTCTCGACCTTCTCGAATGTCTGTTTCAGGTACTTGACGAGCACGTCCCGGTTGCGCCGGAGGTGGCTCTCGTACCACACCTTGACGAGGTCCGAGAGGAGCCGGTGGAGGTCGTCGAGGTTCGCGCGCTCGATCGACGCGTCGTAGAGCGTGTGGATCGTCCAGATGCGCTTCCAGCCGCTGTACTTGTAGTAGTGCTCGCCCTCGCAGTACTCGAAGATCGCCCGCAGGCGCGTCTTGCCGTCGACGTCGACGTAGTTCACCTTGAGCGCGTCACCGACGCGGCCTTGCTCCATCGTCCGGTCGAGCAGCTGGACCGACTGCACGGCCGCCGGGTTGAAGCCGGGCCGCCATGTCCAGTCGCCGTCGGGGAACGTGTCCTGGAACACGGCCCAGTTCGTGTAATTCGGCTCGAGGGCGAAGTGGACGTTGATCTTGTTGAAGCGCTTCCAGATCTTCCAGAAGTCCTCGATCAGGGTGCGGTTGATCTCGAGGCGCGCGACGTTGCGCTCTCCGAGGTCCTTCGAGATCTCCTTCGTCTTGCGCTCGAGCTCCGCGTCCAAGGCGGAGAACCAGTCATCCCCCTTGTCCGAGGCCTTCTTCGCGGCCATGGCCAAGCCCCTTCTCACCGGCGCCGAATGAAGCCTCTTGATATATAGGTGTTTGTCGCGGAAAGCGCGTTCGCGGGCGGGTCGACGGAAGTCCACCGCCGCACGTTCAGGACGCGGGGAGGCGCGCATCGGGGCAGACTCCCGAAGCAGGGAGGCGCGAACCGCGATCATCGAGGGGTGAGGGCGGAGGCGACGACCACGGGGCGTTGTTCCCGGCGACCCCGAGCTCCGCCAGGGCCCGTCGGTGCAGCCGTGTCCGGCCGAGGGCAGGCCCACGTTCATCGCGGATCCGAGGTGGATGCGGAAGGTTCGGGGCCTACGGGCGAGACGCCTCGAGGACGGCGAGGAAGGTGCGGTACGCATCGCGGTAGTCCCGGGACTCGAAGGCAATCCGCGTGCCGCCCTTCCGATGGACGCCGGGGACGAGTTCCGCCTTGTCCGCGTGGCCCGTCCCTTGGAAGTCGATGAGGAATTGGACGGGCAACACCGCCTTCACGGGCCGGATCGTCTTCCGGTCCCGGAGCGCCTTCGTCGCTTCGTCCCGGATCCGCTCCCGCGTGCGCTTCGGGCTTGCGCTCGTCGCGGACTCCGCCGCGATGGCATCCTTGACCGCGACGACGTGGACCCCGTCGAGGAGGGCTTGGGCCTCCGCCGTCACGGCCGTGTCGCCCGTCACGAGCACAACGGGGACACCGAGGTGGCCGGCGTAGTACGCGTTGATCCCCGTCTCCCCGACGGGACGGCCGTTCACTTCGACGGAGCGGACGCGGCCCGTGTACGTGTGGTCGAGAATGGCCCGGGGCGTGCCGGCCATCGCGTGGTACCCGACGAACATCGCCGCGTCGAAGGAGCCGTCAAGGCCATCCACCATCTCGAGGGGTCTCGGGCTCCCGCTGAGGAGGTTCGCGGCCTCGTGGAGGTCCTCCGCGATCAGGTTCGTGAAGTTCCAGTGGGAGTCCGCGACGAGGACCTCCTTCCCGCCCGCGCGAAGGCACCCCTCGACCGCCGCGTTCGTCTCGAGGGTCATGAGCTTGCGGCTCTCCTGGTACGCCGCGCCGCCCTTGTCCGGGTCCGTCTGGATCTCCCGGGTGATCCCGCCGATGCCCTCCATGTCCACGGAGAGGAAGACCTTCACGAACGAGCCATCGGGCAACGTCCTCATGACGATTACGGTCCCTCCGTGTCGAGTAGCGGACAGGCGGAGGACTCGGAGAAACTACGTATTTGGGTGTCCCTCTCCGGTCGCTCGGCGAACCCGTGGACGTCGTATCCGCGATGCACGAACGAAGAAGGCTCGCCTACGAGAGACGAAGGACTCGAATGAGGCGTGTCCCTCGACGGGTCTTTGGGGTGCTCGTCGCGTGTTGGGGCGTGCTTCTGTCGATCGGCGCGCTCTACGCCCCTGTCCGTGATGCCATGCTGGCTGTATTCCTCCTGGGCGTGCCAACCTGCATCGAGCTGTTCCGCTGGTGGATTCCTCATTCACGGGCGGTCACACAAGCGCTGTCCTACGAGGAGCTCCTGGAACGCTTCCGCGCCTTCAGGGCTCTTCGGCGCCCACTCCATTTGCGGATCCTCTCGGTAGGTTTGGGAGTCCTCAGCCTTGCGTTGCTCCTGATGGGACTCGTGATGGCCGGCGGCATCCTCGGGGGGTCCAGCCAGAAGGGGGCTATCTTTCTGCTTCTTGGCGTCGCGTTGCTCGCGCACGCAGGGCTCACGTTAAGCCTCATTCCGTTCTATCGATTGCTTGATGCAGGACTCCTTGGGAAACCATTCGGGAATCGTGGCCTCCTTGAGAGCACGGCGGCCTTTGGAGCGTGCGGTGTCTCGCTGCTCGCGTTAGGTCTCACCCGGCTTGCCAGAGTCTGAACTCGATGCGGCAGTTCCTTGGAATTCCCTCCATAAGTTAAAGACGGAAATCACGAACAGGATAGCTCACTAACCGGGGCCTGGCCCCGAGGAGGAGTCAGACCCACCATGGCATCGAAGCGCGCAAAGAAGACCGCGAAGAAGTCCAAGAAAGGCAAGCGGTAGCCGCTTGAGTGACGGCTCGCCGTTGTGGAGCCTCTCAGTTCTTTTGTTTCTTTTCTTTTCCGGATTCCAGGCGCTCGCGGAGGCGCGCCCGGAGGACGTCGGACACGAGCTTCCCGTCCGCCCGGCCCCGGAGGCGCTCCATCGCGCGCCCCATCAGCGTCTTCTCCGCGGCCGCGCCCCTCGAGGCGAGGAGGTCCGCCGCGGCCTCGAGGATCCCGTCGACGACGGCCTCGACCTCGGGGCGGCCCATGCCCGTGACGCCGAGGGCGCCGAGCGCCTCGGAGGCGCGCACCCCTCGCCGCGCCATCTCCCGCACGAGGGCGGGGATCGCCTCCTTCGCGAAGCGGCCCGCCTTCAGGAGGGAGAACAGCTCGCGCCAGCGGTCCTCCGGGATCGCGTCGACGTCGGCGCCCTCGCGGCGGATCTCGGACGCCGTGTACGTCAGGGTCGTCGCGGCGGTCCGCGCCTCCCCGAACTCCCTCGCGATGAGCTCGAACGCGCCGAACGTCCCGTCCTCGAAGAGCTGGCGGGCCTGCTGCTCGTGGATGCCGTAGTCGCGGGCGAGGCGCGGGATCGCGGCCTCCGGAGGCTCGGGCAGCCGTTCCCGGATCCGGCGGAGCCGGGTCTCGTCCACGCGGACGGGGGGCACGTCCGTCTCCGGGTACATCCGCGCCTTCCCCGGGAGGGGGCGCGCGTAGACGGTCGTCCCGTCGGGCCGGGGCTCGCGCGTCTCGGGCGGCACCCCGTCGAGCGCTGCCTGGGCGCGCGGCCGCATCTCCTCGAAGGCCCGTCGGGCTCGAACCTCGTCGTCCGCGACGACGACGAACGCGTCCTTCGGGCCGAGTCCGAGGGCCGTGCGGACCGCCTCGACCTCCGTCGCGGAGATCCCGTAGGCGGGCAGCTCGTCCGAGTGGAAGATGCCGCCGACTCCCGCGATGTGCGCGCGCGCCGCGAGTTCCGGTCCGAGCTTCCCCTTCAGGAGGCCTGCGAAGCCCGGCAGGGGCCACGCGAGGACCTTGCCCCCCTTCCCGAGGGCGGCCTTCACGACCTTCGACTCGGAGGACGTCATGTGCGCCGTCACGTCGCGGACGCCGTCGGGCACCGACGCGACCCCCCGCCTCCGGAGCTCCGAGGCGACGGAGAGCAGCATGGTCTGCCGCTCGGCCTCCTTCTCGACGAACGTCGCGATGAGCCGGAGCTCCTGGACGCCCTTGATCTCGATCCGCGCCCCGCCCCGGACCGAGACGTTGAGGTCCTCCCGGATCGTCCCGATCCCCCGCAGCACCTCGCGCGTGGCGCGCAGGAGGGACCCGATCGCGAGCGCGACGTCCCGCGCCTCCTCGGGCGTCTCGATGTCCGGCGTCGTCGCGACCTCGACGAGCGGGATGCCGAGGCGGTCGAGGCGGTAGACGACCTCGTCCTCCGCTTCCGCGACCTTCCGCGCGGCGTCCTCCTCCAGGAGGATCGTCGGCACGCCGATGTCCTTGCCGCCGACCGCGATCGTCCCGCCGAGCGCGACGAGCGCGGACCGCTGGAACCCGGACGTGTTCGAGCCGTCGATCACGATCTTCCGCATGAAGTGGATCTCGCGGACGGGCGACGCGTGCAGGAGGAGCGCGATCTCCAGGGCGATGTCGAGCGCCTCGTCGTTCGGGCGGTGGGGGGGCTCCTCGTCCGCCTCGACGAGGCACGTGTTGTCCGTCGCCTCGTACACGAACGTGAGCCGGCGCCGGGCCTCCTCGATCGCCGCCGCGTCGACCTCGCCGAGCTCGCTCTGCGTCGGCCGGAGGCGCCGTCGGAAGCGCGTCCGCCCGGGCTCCTCGACGAGCCTCGACACGTCCTCGCAGAACAGCTTGTGGGTCGCGAGCTGCTGATGGATCTCGAGGCCGACCTTCAGCCCGAGGGCGCGGTAGTCCATCGTCTCGCCGATACCCCGCGGGCCCGGAATAAGGCTTTGCGCTGCGTCAGGCGTCGTCCGCGATGTGTTGCGTCGGAGACGCCTTGAGCGCCTCGATCTGGCGCTCGAGGCCCTCGATCTTCGTCGCCGCGGCCTTCAGCTCCTCCCACAGGATGTGGTACCGTCGCGAGGCTCGATACTCGCGGAGCGGTTCGGGGTCCGGCGGCGCGGGCTCGCCGTCCGTCGCGAGGACGCTCTTGACGTAGAACTCCTTGTCGAGGTCGGGCATCGCGGCGATCCGAGCGAGGAGGTACGCCGGGTAGTCGGGCCTCACGGTCGACGCGGCGCGGAGGGCCATGAGGACCCCCCACTCCCCGCAGCAGTTGAAGTCCCCCTTCGCCGGCGCGTGCTCCGCGCCGTGCGTGTCGCGGTGCATCTTCGCGAACATGTCCCAGAGCCGCTCGTAGTCCTCGCGGGCGCCCATCGCCTGCCCCCGGACGACGAACGTCGGGCGCGGCTATCTACCTTGTGCGCTCGGGCCGCTCGCGTGCCGTCTCGTCGTACGGAGACCGGAGGGTCCCCTCCTCCCGCATGCGGCGGTGCTCCTTCTCCTTCTTGAGCCACGCGAGGAGCCGTGACGACGCGCCGAACGGGCGGAACTCGAACGTGACCCGGCCGAACTCCTCGCTCTCCGTCGGCACGAGCACGCGGCCCTTCTTGTGGACGACGTCGACGGCCTCCTCGTTGCGGACCTCGTGGAACCGCTTCCCCTTCTTGCCGCCCGGGAGCTCGAGCCACGTGTCGTCCAGGAGCAGGAGGCGCCGGCGGGTCTGCCACACCCATCCCCGTCGCGTGTCGACGATCGAGCGCTTCGCGGGGAACATCCCGCGGTACACCTCGTACTCGAGGCTCCGGAAGCCGATGATCTGGTCGCCGCCCGCGAGGACGGGCTCGTTCGCGTCCGTCAGGACGACGCCGACCTCCCCCACCTTGTCGATGATCATGCGCGGCGCCCTGCCGAACCCCGGAGGCAGGGATAAGCTTAACGCGCTCGACGCCGGCCTAGTCGGCAAAGGCGTCGAGGCCGATCGTCGGGCTCACCTCGCCCGCCACGTTCGTCGCCATGGACCGCGCGACCTCCGCTGGGATGCGGGTGTGGCCGAGGACCCACATCAGCTTGACGAGCGCGGTCTCGGGGAGCATGTCCTCGCCGCTCACGACGCCGGCCTTGAGGAGGTCCCGCCCCGTGTCGTACACGTTGAGGTTCACCCGTCCCTGGAGCGTCTGCGTCGTCATCACGACGGCGACGCCGCGCCGCGCCGCGTCCGCGAGGACGGGGATGAGGTCGTGGGCGACGTGGCCGAGACCCGTGCCCGCGATGACGACCCCGTGGACGTCCCGCAGGGTCGCCTCGAGCTCCGAGGCGCGCTGCCCCGGGTAGAAATGGACGAGCGCGACGTTCGTGTCGAGGGCGTCGTCGACGTGCGCGGGACCCTTCGACCGCGGCAGCACGGGCGCGGCGAACTCGACCCGCCCGTCCGGGCGGACGCGGCCGATCGGCGACGCGTTCATCGACCGGAACGCGTCCCGGCGCGAGGCGTGCATCTTGCGCACCTTCGTGCCCCGGTGGATCGCGGCGTCCCCGTCGCTCGTCTCCCCGTGCATCGCGAGGACGACCTCCCCGAGGTCCGACGTCGCCGCGTGGGCCGCCGCGAGGAGGTTCGACGCCGCATCCGACGAAGGCCGGTCGCTCGACCGCTGCGCGCCGACGAGGACGACGGGTCCGGTGAGGTCGCGGAGCATGAAGGACAGCGCGGCGGACGTGTAGTGCAGCGTGTCCGTGCCGTGCGGGATGATCACCCCGCGCGCGCCGTCGTGGAGCTCCTTCGCCGCCTCGCGCGCCAGGCGCTGCCAGTTGTCCGGCCTCAGGTCTTCGCTGTAGATGCTGTAGATCACCCGCGCCCGGACGGTGCACACGTCGAGCAGTTCGGGCACGCTGAACACGAGCTCCTCCGCGGTGACGGCCGGGTGGACGGCCCCCGTCCGATAGTCGACGTACGACGCGATCGTCCCTCCCGTCCCGAGGACCGCGACGGTCGCCCGGTCCCTCCGCGGGGGCGGGAGCGTCCGCGCGACCTTCGCCGGCTCGGACCGCCGGGTCACCTCGACGGACGTGATGTCACCTACCTCGATCCCGATGTTGTACCCGTTCTCCAGCTTGATCGTCAGGATCGCGTCGCCGCTGAAGCCGTGGTGCGGCATCACGACGCCCGCGTAGCGCGCGCCGCGCGCCGCGACGACGACGGCGTCGCCCTCGGCCGCGTGGGCCCGCTCGAGGAGGGCGCGCACCTTCGGCGGGTAGTCCATCGGAGGCCGAACGGGGGTCACCCGATATGGCCTTTGTGGGCCCCCGCGCGAGGACCGCCATCTCTATGTCGTCGCCCGCCACCTTGCAGGACCGTGCGGACCGCGCGAGAGGTGTTGAACCGACTCAGGTGGGAGCGGGGTCGCGACCTCGCGCGTGCGGAGATCTGGGTCCGGGACCGCACGAGCCCGGAGGGCGGCCGGATCCTGTCCGGCGAGGAGATCGTGTCCCTCGGGCGGCGGTACTTCGCGACAAAGACCGCGACGATCCCGTACTACAAGATCACGCGGATCGTGTACGAGGGCGCGGTCGTCTTCGAGCGGCCGTGAGCCGCGGCGCGGCCCTCACACCTTCTGGACGCCGACGAGGCGCCCCTGCTGCTGGAACCATCCCGCGATCGAATCCGCGAGGCCGTTGAACTGCTTGTTGACCTTCGACATGCCCCACAGGCCGCCCGCGAGGCCCGTGTTCGCCTTGTGCAGCCGGAGGGTCGTGCCGCCCTGGAGCGGGATGATCTCGAAGTCGATCCCGTAGTACTGGGCGAGGGCCCCGAACGCGATGTTCATGCCCTTGCGACCCTTCTCCGCCTTCCCCTTCGTCCCGCTCGCCCACGACACCTCGAAGCCGTTCGTCGAGAAGGCCTGCTGCACGAGGTTTTGCACCTCGTCCGGCGTGGCCCTCACCGCGATGTCCGCGTAGTCGACGCCCATGATCCCCCCTCGTGCATGCCAGGGCCATGCGGGGGCTTAACGGTTCCGGAACGCGGGGTCCGGGGCGACACGTAGAAATAGGGGCGCGTTCCTCCGACGTGCCGAGATGACCCGCATCGCCACGAACGGACCGAAGAAGCCCGTGGCGGGCTTCCCAGCCTATTGAGCGGACGCGCTCGTGTTCTCGGCGGGAAGTTGGCGGGGCGTGGTGTAACGGCAGCATCCGAGGCCGTAACCCTCGGGGTGGGCGTTCGACTCGCTCGGCCCCGATCCCTTCCGAGACGGAGCGAAGGAGGTGAGTCGATTCCGGACGAAACGGACCCGCAGGATCCGCCGCCTCGTGCGCTGGCTCCTCGAGAACCTGAAGGCCGCGTTCCGCGGCACGCAATGGTGACGGACCGACCAACGCGGTGGGAACCGTGGGGGACGAGCGGAGCGGCTCTCGGGAAACGGGCGAAGGGTCCGTGGTGTAACAGCAGCACCCGTCGCTTGGAACGACGAGGTGGGGGTGCGACTCCTTCCGGGCCCATGACGGACCCGTGGCCGAGCAGCCGAGGCACGCGGCTCTTAACCGCGGCGAGGCGGGTGCAACTCCCGTCGGGTCCACTCGGACGCGTAGCCAAGCGGCCCACGGCAGCGGGCTTTTAACCCGCCGGGCGGAACGCCCGATCGCCGGTTCGAATCCGGCCGCGTCCACCAAGGACTCGTAGCTCACGGCGAGAGCGGGCGGTTCAAGACCGCCCGACCCCGGTTGGACTCCGGGCGGGTCCACTGCAGGCGTAGCAGGAGAGTCCCTGCACCTCCCCGTTAAGGAGGAGATCCCGGTGCGATTCCGGGCGCCTGCGCTTTCTGCGCGACTCACAACACAATCTTCATTAGCGCCCTGTCCCTGAAGCTCTCAAGGTGAGTCCCACGCTACCGACAACAACCCGACGAGATCGGCACCACCGGACGTGGTGTCGACGCGCGATGTGAGGTAGCCGGGGCTCTCCGCGGTTTCTCCGAGGGATTCGGCGTTGCGGCGCTGCCGCTGACGCCAGAACGGGTCTGGCACTCGTCCTGTAAACGAGCCTTTGTGCGTTCGAGTCGCACCAGCGGCCCGCGGATCCCTGGCTTCCCACGCGACACACTGCGGCCTGGTGCAACGGACAGCATGCGGTCCTCATGAGTCCGCGACCGGGGTTCAACTCCCCGGGCCGCGACGAGGGGGATCGTCCAGCGGTCAGGACGCGAGGCTGTGGCCCTCGAGACGTGGGTTCGACTCCCACTTCCCCTCCCACCGGGGCGGTGTCGGTAACCAGCAGCCGGCTGCGCTCCAGACGCAGAGGTGCCCGTGCGAACCGGGTCCGCCCCATTCCCGTGGATCCCGGAGGGATGCACTCCGGGACGACGCACGCCAAGCGGAGGCGGCGACCAACGAAGCCGCCTGTAGCGGATGCTCCCGTGGTCCAACCGGAAGGATGGCATCCCGTCACGGTGTCGGTCCGCGTTCGAATCGCGGCGGGAGCGTGTGAATCGGTGGCAGAGGAGCCCATGCGCTCGCCAGCAAAGCGAGACGATGCAGGTGCAAGTCCTGCCCAATCCACCGCCGCAGTGGCTCAACGAGACGCAGCACTCGCCTCGCGAGCGGGGGGATATGCCGGCCCAAATCCGTCCTGCGCCCCCGGA
>JBQTHW010000152.1:0-3168 GCA_052389495.1 Methanobacteriota archaeon
CAGGCCGAGGCGCTGGATCCCAAGGAGCGGGTTCATCACCGGGACGGCGGAGAACGCGAAGCTCACGACGAAGAACGCGATCAGGAGGGCGCGCATCGCGGGCCGACGGAACGCCTCCCTCCAGCCCGCCTTGCGGCCGGGACGTGCTGCCGCGGCCCCGCGCCGCTCCGCCGTCAGGGACTCCGGAAGGGAGACCGCCGCGAGGACGAGGTTCGCGAGCGCGATCGTCGCGGCACCGAGGGCCGGAACGGACAGGCCGTACGTCGCGAGGCCGCCCCCGCTCACGGGACCGACGATGAAGCCGACGCCGAACGCCGCGCCGAGAAGCCCCATACCCTTCGCACGCTTCTCCGGAGGCGTCGTGTCCGCGATGTACGCCTGCGCGACGGACAGGTTGCCCGACGCGGTGCCGCCGAGAAGGCGCGCGAGAAACAGGAGCGGCAGGGAGGCCGCGACGGACAGGACGAGGTGGCCGGCGACCGTCATGACGAGCGTGCCGAGGATCACGGGACGACGCCCGATCCGGTCGGACAGCTTCCCGAAGATCGGCGAGAAGAGGAACTGCATGAGGAAGAACGACGCGACCACGAGGCCGAGGACCGCGGCCCCGCCGCCGACGCTCGCCGCGTAGAACGGGAGGAGCGGGATGATGACCCCGAAGCCGATGAGGTCCACGAAGACGGTGAGCAGGATCACAAACGTCGGGGAGCGGAGGGCGCGGGCGGCGCCCGGAGTCCGCGTCGCCGGGACGCGTGCCGGTTCCGCCATGAGGGCGCCCCCTAGACTTCCGTCGGGGATATAGCTCTGCCCTCGCGTCGAGCGGGACCGATGTCGTCCGCCGCTACCTTCGACATCGTGCGGCACGCCGCACGCTCGCGCTCCCATTCCCGGATCACCCGGTGGCGGTCGACCTCCCGTCGGATCTCGAGTTCCCTCGCCCACGCGACGTACCACATGAGCAGGCCTGGGGTTGTCACCATGCGCCGTCTCAGGGACGGTCACACGACTTGGCCGGAGTGGGGAAACGTGGCCACTTCGTGACCACCGTCGTGGGAATCGTGTGGGCATCTTTGTATAGGCGCCGACGGCTCGGGAGGGGCGAATCCCGGAGGGCTCCATGGACACAGCATCCAGACATCCGAGGCGAGCCTTCGACGCGCTCCTGCGGGACCGCCTCGCGCCCGTCTACGCGGCCGGGGTGGTCGGCGCGTTCCTGCAGGTCGCCGGCGGCTACTGGGACATCTCGTGGCACGTCCTCGGGATCGTCGAGACGTTCTTCACGCCGCCCCACGCGATCCTGTACGCGGGGATCCTCCTCGCAGGCCTCGCCGGCGTCGCGGGGCTGGCGATGCGCGTGGCCGCATTCCGCGCCGATCCGGTCCGCCGGCGGCTCCTCACGGGTCTCCACGTCGCGGTCGTCGGGACGGCCATCCAGGCCGCCGCGGGGCCCGCGGACTTCTGGTGGCACGAGAGATTCGGCTTCGACCCCTTCCTGTTCACGCCGCCGCACGCACTCCTCATCGGCGGCATCGTCCTGTCGACGCTCGGCGTGGCGATCGGGAGCGCGCGGCTCCTCCAGGCCCGGCGGGCGGGGCTCGACGTCGGGAGGCCTCTCGGGGACGCGCGGACCGTCGCGGCGGTCGCGGCCACGGGCCTCGCGGTCATGTGGATCGGGTTCAACGGGCTCATCTACCTGCTTGCGGACCTGCAGGGCGTCGAGTACACGTTCCGCCTCCCGGCGACGTTCAGCGACCGATACGACGTCGTCGCGCTCGTCGCGCGGACGACGGCCCTCGCGTTCGCGGGCACCCTCGTCCTGCTCGCGGCGCGCCGGCTGTTCCCCCGGTGGGGCGGGGTCGCCGCCGTCGCCGGCGTGTCCGCGGTGATCACGGTCCTTCCGAACCTGACGTTCCGCGCGATCGTCGGACAGGGCACGCCTGCGGGGACGGCGATCGCGTGGTTCGTCCCGCTGTACGTCTCGTTCCTGATCCCCGTCGTCCTGTTCGGCCGGTTCGCGAAGGCGGCCGACGGACGGGGGCGCACGCTCGTCGCATCCGTGCTCGTGAGCCCGTTCGCGTCGTTCCTCGACGGCTGGAACTCCCTGGGCCTCTGGCTCGACGCGCGGGACGCGATCCCGGTCCTCCTCGTCCCGATCGGACTCGCGGGCCTCGCGGCGGGGCTGCTCCAGGCGCGGTTCGAGCGGATCCTCCTCGCCCGCGGGGCGGCCGTCGGGGCGTAGGCGCGCGACGTCAGCCGCCGTCCTCGAGATCGTTCGTTTCGACGACATGCGCGACGGGCGGCGTGTCTTCACGACGCGGCCCATGTCCTCCTGATCGAGCGCCGCCTGACCGTGAAACCGGGCGACATGAGGTGCCCGCGGACGACCGACGCGGCGTGGCTCTGGGCCTCCCGGACGAGGCGACGTGAACCCTTATCCGGCCGCAGAGGCTGCCGCCCACGGAGGCACGTTGCGATGAGCCCGAGCGGCGAGGCCACGGGGATGTACTTCTATCCGAGGATCCGCAAGACGCCGTACCACGAGGCCACCCTGCGGCACGGGTGCAAGGTCTTCACGGTGTACAACCACATGTTCCACCCAATCGGCTACACGGACCCGATCGACGAGTACGCGCGCCTGACGAACGACGTGACCCTGTGGGACGTCGCCGTGGAGCGGATCCTCGAGATCACGGGGCCCGACGCGTTCGCATTCACGAACTACCTCACGCCGCGCGACCTGGCGACGTGCGAGGTCGGCGCGTGCAAGTACGTCATCCTGACGGGCCAGGAAGGGGGGATCGTGAACGACCCGGTCCTCCTGCGCCTCGGGAAGAACCGCTTCTGGCTCGCCCTCGCGGACTCCGACGCGCTCCTGTGGGCGAAGGGCGTCCAATCCCAATCTGGCCACGACGTCCGGATGCGCGAGCCCGACGTCTCGCCCGTCCAGGTCCAGGGGCCGAAGTCGAGGCCCTTGATCCGGGATCTGTTCGGCGAGAAAGTCGCGGAGATGCCGTACTACCGCTTCGTGGAGACGACGCTCGACGGCATGCCCGTCGTCGTCTCGCGCACGGGATGGAGCGGGGAGGTCGGGTACGAGGTGTACCTTCAGGACGCGAGCCGCGGCGAGTAGACGGCATCCGGGACGTACCCGACGACGTTCCCGCGATG
>JBQTHW010000153.1:0-4287 GCA_052389495.1 Methanobacteriota archaeon
TCCCGTCACGATCGTCGTCCTGTTCTTCGCGGTGCCGCTCGGCCTGTGGCCCGCGGAGCGCGTCGGATACGACGCCATCGCGCGGGGATTCGGCGACCTCCTCGTGAGGCTCTTCTGGTTCGTGCTCATCGGGGGATCCCTGTTCCACGGCATGCACCGATTGCGCCACAGCCTCCTGGACGCGGGCCTCAAGAAGATCGAGCCTCTGCTGAACGTCGTCCTGTACGGTGTCGCGATCCTAGGGACGCTCGGCGCGCTGTGGTACACGCTCCTGTTCGACGCGCCGCTGCCGTTCCGCTGATCACGCGGTGACCTTGTACACGAGGTCTTTCTCGCGCACGCGGTCGCCCACGCGGATCCCGACCTCCTGGCCGCGCGCGGCACTCGTCACGGCGGCGTGCTCGATCTGCATCGTCTCGATTCGTGAGGTCACGTTCGTGGACGGGCCCTGGATGACGATCGTGTCGCCGACCGCGAGATCGCCTTCCGTGAGCCGGATCGCCGCCACGCCGATCTTCGCGAAGTAGTGGAAGACCTCGCCGACCTTCCTGCGTTCCATGGTGACAGCCACAGGGATGGACGAACGCGGCGATAAAGCCGTCGGACGATGGCGGAAGACTTGAAAAGCCGGCACGTTCATCCGCCCCATCGAGAGGATGGAGGGCGCCACGCGGCTCGGGGAGGGAATCTCGTACGAGGTGCCTTGGGTCCGTAAGGTCGGCGCAGGAGGCGCGGTGCCGGCCCTCCTGCTCCTGTACCTCTGTTTCTCGAGCCTCCTGTTCGTCACGGGGATGGTGAGCGTCGCCTCCTACGACGACCGGTATGCCCTCGTCTTCCTACCGCCTTCCGGCGACGCGTATGCGAGTTTCGTCGAGGTGCCGGGGAGGCTCCTCGTGGACACGGTGGCCCGGCTCGCACCTCCGCTGCTCCTGGCGGCGTTCCCTGCGAGCGGGGCCGGCTATTTCCTTGCTACGAAGGCTCCCGGGCTCCTCCGACGGGTCGGCGTCTTCCTCCTCCTCGGCGCCTGGGCCCTGACCTTCGAGCGGAACCTCGCGATGTCTCACCTGCTGGCGCGCGCCTCCCTCGCGTCGTGGATCCCGTGGATGGCGATCGGCTACCCGGGGGCTACGTCGACGCTGCTGTTCTACACCGCGTTGCCGATCATCGCCCTGTGCGTGTACTCCTCGTTGCGCGGAGGTTTCTTGGGCTTGGTGTGGCCTGCCGCCGAGGGATCCGTGGGCGACCGGTTCGCGCGGGGGCATCTTCCTCGGGCCGCGTCGGGGGTCGCGCTGGGCGTCCTGATTGCGGGCGCGTTCGGGGCGGTCGACCCTCTCATCGTCATCTTCGGCGGCGCCCGGGAGCCGGGCATCGGCTCCTACCTGTTCTCGCAGGCGTTCCTCGTCGGCGGCGCACCGCAGGCTGCGGCCGCGGCGACCGTCGTGTTCGTGCTGCTCGTCGCGGCGTTCCTCGCGTTCGCCGGCTGGCTCTGGGTCCTCCGGTTCGTGACCCGTCACTCGCTACCTTTGCCGGGCGAGGACGTGCGGACCGTGAGCCGGATTCCTCGCATCGCGGCAGAGACAGGCGGCGCGGCGTTCGCGTTCCTCGTCGTGAGCGCGTTCCTCCCGATCGGGATCGCGGCCGTCTTTTCCTTCAATTCGTTCGACAGCATTTCCGTGTTCCGCGGATGGACGACGGATTGGTACTTCAACCCCGAGTTCGCACCGGGTTCCGCCGAGCGGATCGGCGTCCTGAATGAGCAGTCTCGCTTTCTCGACACGCTCACGGGGGCCGCCGGCCTCTCCGCCCTGCTGGCCCTTGCGGTCGTTCCGTTCGCGGTGCTCGTGGCGGCGAGCGTGTGGAACCTTGCGCCCCGGAGCCGCGGCATCGTCCGGGCCTTGCTGTACATGGGCCTCGTCGTGCCGGTGGCGCTGACGAGCCTCATGGCGTATTTCGGGCCCGTCGTCGGATCCGCCTCGATCTCCATCGCGCCCCTCGAACCGCCGTGGGACGCGGTCCCGATTGCCGTGGCGCTCCTCCCGTTCGGCCTTGCCGTTGCGTTTGTCGTCGCGGCGTCTTCCTCGGACTGGCGGCAGGCGTGGTCCGTCGGAGGCGGCTGGATGCCCTGGCTCCGTCCCGCGTCCGCGGCCTTCCTCGTGACGTTCGGATTCCTCCTGAGCTCCTTCGGCGCGTTCACGAAATACTCCGCGACGACGTACGTGGCGGGACGTTTCTCGGTGATGCTCCTCAGCCCGTTCACCGACGCGGCCCTCGTCCTCCTGACGTTCGTGACGCTCGTCCCGATTCTCGCCGGGATGATTCTCGTGGGCGGCGACGACCGGGAGCTGTTTCGACTGTAGACCCCTCGGGTCTCCGAGCGGCCATGTGCGCGGGTCGAGGCACCTAAGAAACCTTTAAGAACGGTGACTCGCTTCGGCCGCCTCAGGAAGGGGGGCGTGTTTCTTTGGTGATGCCTCTGAGCGTTTTGGAGAAGTCGATCAACAAGCGGGTCCAGCTCCTCCTGAAGGACAACCGGATTCTCGAGGGGAAGCTCGTCGGATACGATGACTACATGAACATGGTCCTCGAGGACACCGAGGAGACGAAGGAGGACAACGTTCGGCGGGTCGGCACGGTCGTCCTCCGGGGCAACAACGTCGTGACGATCGTCCCTCGCTGACGTCCGGGCGGGTCGCGTCAGAAACTACATAACCGCGCGGCCGCATCGGACCGCGGATGCAAGCCCTCGTGATCGCCGGAGGCCTCGGCACGCGCCTCCGCCCCATCACGTACTCCCGTCCGAAGGCCCTCGTCCCGCTCCTGAACCGCCCGCAGATCCTGTACCTGCTCGACGGCCTCCCGGAAGCGGTCGACGAGGTCTTGATTGCGGTGAACTACCGGTACGAGGAGGTTCGGGACTTCTTCAAAGGCCGCGACCTCGGCCGCACCGTCACGGTGATCCATGAGGAGGAGCCGCTCGGGACGGGCGGGGCGATCAAGAACGTCGAGGACCGCATCGACGGCCCGTTCGTCACGATGAACGGCGACGTGATCGATGCGCTCAACCTGTCCGACGTCGTCGCGTTCCACGAGGCCCGCCGGGCCGCCGCGACCGTCGTCGTCACGCCCGTCGAGGACCCCACCGCGTTCGGCGTCGTCGCGTTCGAAGGCGACCGGATCACCCGCTTCGTCGAGAAGCCGAAGGCGGACGAGGCGCCCTCCAACCTCGTCAACGCGGGACGGTACGTCTTCGAGTCGACGATCTTCGATATGATCCCGGGGGGTCGGCCCGTGTCCCTCGAGCGGGAGGTGTTCCCCGCCCTCATCCCGAAGGGCCTGGCGATGTTCCGGTACGACGGGATGTGGTCCGACGCCGGCACGCTGGCGAGCTACCTCGCGGCGCAGCGGCTCCTGCTCGCGGCGGGCCGCGGCGGCGTGGCGCCCGACGCCGACATCGCTAGGGCGCGGCTCGTGCCGCACGTCCTCATTTCGGGCGGCGGCTCCGTGGAAGGTCACCTGGGGCCGAACGTCGTCGTGGGCCACGGCTGCCGGATCGCCCGCGCGACGGTCGATCACGCCGCGTTCTTCGATGGCGTGAGCGTGGACGACAAGGCGCACGTGTCCCACGCGATCCTCGGGGAACGCGTCGCCGTCGGGGAGGGAGCCGTCGTCCGGGACAGTATCGTGGGCGACGGGACGCAGGTCCCACCCCACGCGAAGGTCGTCGACGCGAGGGTCTCCGCATGACGCGTCGCCTGTTCGGCACGAACGGCATCCGCGGCGTCGTCGGGACGGACATGACGCCGGACCTGGCCGTCCGCGTCGGGAAGGCGATCGGGGTGTTCCTCGGGCGGGGAACCGTCGCGCTCGCCCGGGACACGCGGATGTCGGGGCCGATGCTCGCGCGCGCCGTCGGCGCAGGGATGATGTCCGTGGGATGCGACCTCGTCGACCTCGGCGTCGTGCCGACGCCGGCGGCGCAGTTCTACGTCGCGAAGGTCGGCGACCTCCGGGGCGGCGTCGTCGTGACGGCGTCGCACAATCCCCAGGAGTACAACGGGATCAAGGTGATCGACGCGCGCGGAATGGAAATGCGCCGCGAGGACGAGGAGGCCGTCGAGGCGCTCTACTTCGGGGAGCGGTCCACGCCCGCCGCGTGGTCCGACGTGGGGACGATCCGCTCCGACGACGGCGCAATCCCGAGGTACCTGAACGCCATCCTCTCCCGGCTCGACGTCGACGCGATCCGTTCGAAGAAGCTCCGCGTCGCGGTCGACCCGGGCAACGGGG
>JBQTHW010000154.1:0-2183 GCA_052389495.1 Methanobacteriota archaeon
GGAGAACGCCTTCCGCCGATTCACCCGAGGGATCGGGGAGTGGTGGCCCCTCGCCACCCATTCGATCGACCCGGACCGTGTGGAGACGTGCGTGTTCGAGGAACGGGCCGGGGGACGGATCTACGAACGCCACCGGGACGGGAGCGAGGCGGAGTGGGGCCGTGTGACCGTCTGGGAGCCCCCGAGGCGGGTCGTCTTCACGTGGCACCCCGGGAGGCCCGCGTCCACGGCCCAGGAGGTCGCGGTCCTCTTCCGGTCCACGGGGAACGGCACGGAGGTCGAGCTCACCCACCGGTTCTGGGAGAAGTACGGGGAGGGCGCGCAGGCCGCGCGGGACGAGTACTCGCCCGGCTGGGACTTCGTCCTATCCCGCTTCACGACGCCCTGAGCCCTCCCGACGGGCCGGGTCCGGGCGGGCAAGGTTCATCTCGGCCCAGCCATCCGGCTCGCGTGAGCGAGAACCGGACCCTCCGGCTCCGGAACCGCGAGGGTTGACCTCCGAGGCGCAGGCCTCGGCGACTCGGCGTCTCGGGCCCGCCGCGGAGGAGGAGCCCAAGGGGACGACCTCTGCACGCATGGCGACGTGCAGGCGCGACAGTCCATCCGCATCCTCGGCGGAGCCTCGTCCCCCTATGGCCGGGTACCTTCGATTGGGAGGTCGACGTATGCCTCGCCGTCATAGAGCTTGCCCCGTAAGCCGCGGTGCCGTCCGCTCTTCCTCACGAGCCACGGCCCCTCAACCTTCCGCGCGAGATAGATGATCCGTTTCGCCTCGATGCCGTCGCCATATCCACGAAGGATCGTCGTTCAATCCCTCCCCAGCCGCGCCCGGCCTTCGTCGATGAGATTCTGAGCCGCGGCGAAGGCGACTTTGGGTTCGAGCCCGAGCCGTTCGATGAGTTCGCTCACGTAGTGGGTTCCGGGATTCTTCGATAGGTAGCGATCGATCAGCCTGGTCGCCTCCTTCATCGTGACATCGCGGACCTCGGCGACGCCGACCGACTCGAGCTCTTCGAGCTTCCCAAGGACTGCCTGCCGGATGAAAGCGCTCCGCGACGGTAGGCCCAAAAGCTCGCGTCCGTGCTCAAGCCTCGCAAGCTCGGATGCGCGGAACCTCGTTGGAATCGCCACGGATCTCGGCCTTCTCGGCTTCATCGCGGTGGCCATGCGTATACATTGTTATACACGTATAAGGGGTTTGCGCCTACAGGTACGATTCGCTCCAGAAGGGGGGTACCGTTGAGAAGCCGACGTGACAATTCATTCATAATGCTACCGTCGACACGCGAACGGAGGCGGGGCGCAGACATTCTCCTGAATTGTCATCCGACCGGCTTCGCGAGCGCACCTTCGGGTCAATTGACGAGTTCATGCGCCGCGAGCCGCTAGATAGGCTACGGGAGCCCCGATTCCCGGATTCGCAAACCCCTCACAAAGGATTATGTAGTCGTTCGTAGTATTTGTAGTGCATGAACCTCGCGTTCGATACCGACGCCCTCATCAAGCTGACCAAAAGTTCGTCGAAGGGAGCCGTCGGTGCGGCTTTCACCATCCTGATTCCGAACGAAGTCCAACGAGAGTGCGTCCAGCACGGGAAAGCAGGCGGATTCCCGGATGCCCTGCGGGTCGAGGAGAATATCGAGAAGCGTGTGCTGACCGTCCGGAAGGCCAGGCCATCCCCGAAGACGGAGGCCATGGTCCGGGAGCTGAGGCTTTCCGGAGGGGAGGCCGATGTCCTCCGATTGCACCGGGCAGGAGGGGTCGATCTGATCGTGAGCGACGATCAAAGATTCCTGCAAATCCTCGAAGCGCTCGGAATCCGTTATACGGCCCCTGGCCTCCTGGTCGCCGCTATGTCCCGGATGGACAAGATGCCGCGAAAGGAGGCCCTCGCACATCTCGAGAAGTTGGGAGCGTTCATCTCCGAGGAAGAGTATGCCGAGGCGAAACGAGCGATTGAGGAGGGATGACATGGACACCGTGAAGAGTCTGCGGCTCCCGGAAGACTTGTTGAAGAGCGTGCGCTACCTGGCGAGGCGCGAGCGGCTCGACGAATCAACGGTCATCCGCCAGCTCATCGCCCTGGGTACCGCCGAATACGCGGTGCGCCTATATCGAGAGGGGAAGATCACCCTGAACGAGGCCGCGGAGCTTGCATCTGTCACTCCGCGAGTGATGATTGA
>JBQTHW010000155.1:0-9440 GCA_052389495.1 Methanobacteriota archaeon
ACGGAGTTGAGGGTGCCGCAGACGGGGCACGGCTTCGAGCCCATCTTGCGCATCTCCTCCTCCTCGCGGAGCCAGTCCTCGAACGTCACGAACGTGGGCTGCTTGCGCCACCACTCCTGGAACTCGCGATCGGACAGGGACCTGCCCAGCTGCCGCTGCGCCTCGTCCTTGAACTTGTGCACGACCTCGTCGTACTGGAGGCGCATCTTCTCCTGGTAGTCCGCCATCTCGACCTCGCCCGTCGCGAACTCGACGCCGCACTCGGGGCAGCGCTTCACGTCGACGGGGATCCACGCCTGGCAGTTCGAGCACTTCGCCATGTCCTTCTCGAACTCGACGTTGCACTTCGGACACGACGTCGAATCCTCGGGGATGAACGCACCGCACTCGCCGCACTCGACCATCTTGCCGAGGCCGTAGAACTTGAAGTACAAGGTTGCGCCCATGACGATCCCGACTGCGGCCGCGAGGACCACGAGGAACAGCCACCAGGGGATCCCCAGGAACGGGAACGGCTGGAGGAGGAACGGAAGCTGACGCTCGACCGCGAACGTCGCGCTCGTCGACGTGATGAGGCCCCCCGGCGCGGACACGACGACGCGGTAGCTGCCGTCCGCCCATGCGTCCGTGACCGCGAACGACGTGCTCCAGGCGCCGCCGACGCCCGACGTGGTCGTCGTCGTCGCGACCGGCGAGCCGGTGGGGCCTTCGACAAGGACCTCCAGGCTCACGCCTTGAATCCCGACGAAGTTGCGGTCACGGACGACGCCGGACACGATGAAGGTCACGCCCGGCTGGATCTCCGTGCCGTTCTGCGGCTGGTTGATCGACAGGCTCCCCTGGGGCGGCTGCACGTCGACCGTGAGGTTCGCGAAGTTGTTGTTCTCCGCCGCGGCGCCACCCTCGATCAGGGCGTTCTCCGGATCCGCCGCGACGAACAGGTCGCGGACGCCTGCGATGTTGATACCGTTCAGCAGGATCGACACGTCCGTGAAGTTCGCGACGCTCAGGCCCGTGGCCCGGCCGAGCTCGACGGACCGCGTGCTGTCCAGGTACACGGCCACGGAGACGTTCTGCGCGGGCGTCTGCCCGACGTTGTGGACGCGGAGGATGACGCTGAACCGCAGGCCTTGCGTCGTCGTGATCGTGGACGGATAGTCGGTGTCGCGCAGCTCGAGGTCGGGTTGCGTGAGGACCGTCTTCGGCACGGTCGCGAGGTTGTTCGACGTCTTGAAGTCCGTGTTCCGGATGGAGTCCGCGCGGGCCGAGACGCGCACGTCGAGGCTGTAGAGCCTCACGGCGGTCGGCCGCCACACGAGGGACACGGACACGGAGGCGCCGTTCGAGACGTCCACCGTGACGGGGCTCGTGAGCGGGGAGACTCCCTCGAAGATCTGGACGACCGCACCCGTCGCACGGTTCGTGCCCTCGTTCTGGATCGTGACGCGCACGGATACGTCGTTGTTCACGACGGGATCCGTCGTAAACGCGACGTCCGCCGTGCCAACGCTCAGGTCGGGCCACGTGAACAGGATGATCGGCCGGGCCAGGATGTTGTTCATCTCCGCCGTCTCGCGGATGAGGCCGCCGTCCGTGACCGCGCCCGGAGGCGGATCGACGACGACGGAGACCGTGCGGCTCGACTCGACGGAACCGAGCGGATGCCAGAGGACGGAGGCCGTCGCGGTGCCGTTCTTCGGGACCGTGATCGTCGCGTCGCCGACGCCGACGCTCGCTCGGAAGTCGTTCGCCGGGAAGTCGAGGACGCCGTCGAGGTTCCTGTCCACGTCGTCCGAGAAGAACGACACGACGACGTTGGGGACGTTGATCTGGCCCGTGTTCCGGATCACGGCGGTGATCGTGATGTCCGAGTTGATCGGCTGGCTGTCGAGCGGCCCGTTGCCGCCGCTGAATCGGATCTCCTCGACGACCAGGTCGGGCGTGAGACTCGAGAAGTTCAGGCTGAACGCGACGTCCGCCGTGACGGAGCCCTGAGCGGGCGCATCCGCGTCGTAGATCGTCAGGTCGAGGAACGCGGAACCGTCCGCGATGTACGCGTTGTCGACGACGCGCGTGGTCACCGTGCGGGACTCCCAGAACGCCCGGTACAGAATGAGGCCCTCGGGGGCTTGGACCGGCCACACGTTCGTGGCCGCGAAGTAGATGTCGTCCACGGCGGGGTTCGGCAGGTTCACGGGCTGCAGCGTCGCGGGATCGAGCCGGTCCAGGTCGATCGTCACGTTCGCGTCGGCGAGGAGCGTGCCCGTGCCGTCCACGGCGCGGACCGTCAGCCAGACGTACCGGGCGACCCACGCGTTCTCCGTGATCATCCATGTCCACCATGTGGCCGTCGGGTCGTCGACGAGGACGGACGTCAGCTGGGCGTACTGCTGTCCCGTGAAGACGAGCTGGGGCGACAACGTCGCGTCGAACGTCGTGTTGCGGACGTCGATGTCGAGCGTGGCGGGGTTTCCGTCGTCGGTGAGGAGCGCGATGCTCGACACCCCCGCGAGATTCGCGTCCCAGACGTGCGCGGCCTCGTCCGTATCGATCGAGACGCTCGGGCCCCGGAACGTGTCGCGGACGAACCACGCACTGCCGCCGCCGACCCATACGTTCGCGTCGATCACGGAGTCGCGCACGACCACGCTGGCCGTCGCGCCGACAGAACGGAGGAGGCCCGCCGTGAACCGCTGCGTCAGGAGGAGCTGGCTCCCTCGCTCCACGGTCAGCTCGCCGCCGTTCACGACGTCGACGACGAGCGGGTAGTTGCTCCACACGGTCGAGTTGGACAACATCAGGGACCCGCCCGCGAGGACGCGAACGGAGCCGCATGCGTTCTGGTCCTGCTCGACGTAGATGCCTCCGTCGACGATCGCGATCTCCCCGGAAATCTCGAGGCTACCCGCGATCGAGGCGACGGACCCGGTGATCGTGCGGGAGAAGTTCCACGTCGTGATGCCGGAGGAGCACGTCACGGCGCCGAAGGACAGGGTCGCGACCCGCTCGTTGTCGGCGGCGGTGAGGCTCGGATACGCCGGGAACGAAACGCCGGACGTCACGGTCGCCGTGCCGTACGACGCGGTCACGTCGTAATTCCCGAAGGACTCCGCGTTGGGAAGGCTCGCGCTGTCGATGCGGTCCGTATAGAGCGGGATCTGCGCCTGGCCGCCGGCGTCCGTGCGGTTCCATTGCGTCGCGCCGCTCGCCGTGCGGCCGAGGTACCACAGGGTCCGGGAACTCGGCACGGAGGCCATGCCGTTGTCCGGATATTCGGCCGTCGTCGCGCTCGGGCTCAGGCGGGACCAGACCGTCGCGCCGTTGATCGGGCCGCCGACGGAGTTCGTGACCGACGCATGGAGCCAGCGGTGCAGGTACACGTTGCCGCCGGCAGACGGACGGAACGCCGGCTGCCAGCTCGAGGGCGGGATGCTCGCAGACTCCGCCGAGTCAATCGTGACGTTGTACAGGTACGCGCTCGAGGAGCCGTCCAGGGTCATCTCGTTATGGCCGGAGAAGGTGTCGGAGTAGTCCACCCCGATGTACGTGTCGTACGCGGAGAGCGAGGTGCTAGACACGAGCTGCAGGTCCAGAGCGCCGGCGGCGTGCTCGAACAGGTTCTCGACGCGCGAGCGGTACAGCGCCGCCTGGGTCTGCGACCACCGCATGACGGGTGCGTCGTTGTTCGCGTCCACGTCGAGGCCGAGGGAGCTGATCTCACCGGACGCGAAGCCCGTGACGATCGAATCCGTGATGTTGAGGACCGCCTGGGCCCCCGCGACGCCCGTCGCGTTGAACCAGCCAGGGAACTTGAGGGATGCGCCGTTCCGCATGACGAAGGTGGCCGGGCTGCCCGCCGCGCTGTTGACGGACAGCGCGAGGATCAGGAAGGGACCGATCGCGTTCGTCTGCGTCGTGACGACGGAGTTGTCCAGGACGAGGGTCCCGCCGCCGTTCACGTTGAGCGCGTGGGACTGATGGGAGGTGTCCTTCGCAAAGCGGAGGCCGCCGTTGATCAGGGTGAGGCTGCCGCCCGCGTTGACGTTGATCGTGCCGTCGACGGTGTACACGATGCCCGTGCACACCTGCGCCGTCGTGATCGTCCAGTCCCCCGTGATGACGCCGCCGACCTGGTCGCAGGCTCCGGCGCGTGCGACGGGCGCGAAGGCCCCGAGCGCGGCGAGGAGTCCACCGAAGGCCATCGTCCAGACGATCAACAGACTGAGCGCCTTCGCATCTCGAGGTGCCGGTCTACGCATTCCAAGACCTCCCGAGGCGGCGTGGCCAGGGGTCGTCCTGGTGACCACAACCGATGGGCATGCGGGCGGGCCATCCCGGACCGCTCGATAAATAGGTTACCGCGCGATTATCCGGTCCGATACGGACCTGTTCTCACGCGGGAGAATAGTTGGTTTCACCGGAGAAAATATTTTTATTATTTAACAGCCATTAAAATGACGGGTGCACCCGAAAAACGCACGCGAAATCGGTCGTGCGGGCGTCCCATGGCACGGCGGACCGCGCGTCCGTGGGCCGGCGCCGGGTCGCGGAGCGCTCTCCGGACCTTCACGACGGCGTGCCGCCGGCGCACGCGTGCCGCCCGCCCAATGTCTCGCTATCATTGCGTGGTAACTACCGCGTACAATTTATATACGCTCGGGTCGGGTGTGCGTGCGACCTCCCCCGCCCACCGGGAGGGGACGCTCATGAAGGTCATCCTGCGCGAAGACAAGTCGGGTGTGTCGGAAGTCATCGGCACGATCCTGATCCTTGCGATCACCGTCGTCCTGTTCTCCACGATCATCCTGTGGGTCTCGAACATCCCGACCCCGTCCGCCCAGACCCGCGTGGACATCCGGTCCGTCCTGAACCCAATCTACAGCGCCGGCGTGGAGATCGGCGTGGACATCACCCTCTTCCATCAGGGCGGCGATGCCCTCGCGCCCGTGCCCACGATTCTCTACGTGACGTCGCAGCGCGGCGCGAACCCGCCGCAGACGGACGTCGTCATCCTCCACCCGTACAACGGGCTCCTGGCGGCCCCGAGCGGTCTCCTGGATGGCTCGAACAGCGTCTGGGACATCGGCGAGCGGTGGGCCTACAAGAACTTCCAGCTGCGCTCCTCGGACGAGATCACGATCACGATCGTCGACGTCCTCAAGAGCACGGTCGTGTGGTCGGGGGTACTGAACGCGGTGCCCGGCACGAGGCCTCCCGTCTTCGCGGAGAAGTGGACGGACGACATCCGGGGCACGGACGCGATCGACCCAGTCCAGACGAATCTCGGCTTCTTCCTCTACGCGAAGGTCAAGGACCCCGATGGGGACCTGAACCCGAACTCCGTGTGGGCCACGCTGACGATGTGGTACGGGACGGGCGACGCGTGTTCGTTCCCCCAGCGGATGCACGACGACGGCGCCTTCCCCGACGCCTTCGCGGGGGATGACATCTTCACCCTCGGGGCGATCACCTGCATGAGCCCGCCCTTCCCGCTCCTCACCTGGGACGGATCCATCATCCTGCTGAACGCGACGGACATGCAGGGCCACACGACGACGACACGGCTCGTGTTGAAGGTCGTGGAACAGTTCAGCGGAGGCGGGACCCAGACGATCCCGAGCGAGCTCTGGCAGTACATCGGCTTCGTCCAGATTCGCACGGGGGAGATCTGGTTCAGCCACCTGAGCGACCCCGTGAACACGAACAACAAGTTCCAGCCGTTCCGGGTCACCCGGGGGGACCTCAACGGCGCGGGCGGGCCCCTGTTCCATCTCCAGATGGCGAACCACGGGAACCGGACGATCTTCGTCGATGGCTGGACCCAGATGTACTTCAGCGTCACGGGGCAGGCAGCGGTCACCGGGATGTACGTCGTGGACCCTCTCGACGTCACGAGGCCCGGGAACGGCGGCGGCCTGGCCGCCTATCCCGGCACCGCCGCCAGCCTGACCGACTTCAAGTACGCATCGGAGAACATCTTCGACATCGACCCGCTGGACCAAGAGACGGGGGGCCGCCCCGTCGTGATCCTGGTCGCGTCGAAATCGGCGTTCAAGGGCGATTGGCCCGTCCAAAACCTCGGCCAGGGTACCTACTTCATCAGCATCCTGGTCTCGGGCATGGCGGGGCCGTTGAACATGACGTACCAACAGATCGTGAGCCAGTGGGGGCCCGCGTACAACCCCTACGATCACCTGAACGATCCCAACCCCGCCTTCAGGACCCAGTGGTATGCCCAGGTGATCCCGTTCATCGGCATGACGGTCTACTAGCCCGGCGTGCGGAACGATCGACACCTCGAGACACCTTGCACTAGGGCCCACCCAAGGCGCCGCTATGCCACTAAGCCACTGCGGCACCGACGCAGCCAAACTACGGAGGGCGCATGAGGACACTCCGACGCGGACGCCGCGCCTTCGATTGCGGGACGGGCCGTGAGGACTCCCACCATCTTGCGGGTCGTCGGTCAGGCTCGGTTCGTTCCGTCGTCGTGGGCGATCCGCTCAAAGCAACGGGTTCGCGACGACGACGCCCACGCCCCGGTCTGGAATCGCCGTCACGACCGGCCCAGAACATCCGAGATGGACTCGTAGATGAAGGGAAGCTCGGGAATGTCGCCGCCATTGCAGTAGATCGCACCGCTGCGGTAGCCGGTGAACACGACTTTCTCGATCCGCACTCGCCAGGCTTCATGGGGGTTTTTCAAGTCCCTGTCCTCGACCGCGCCTCGGCGCAGCAAGAGCTCCCGGACCTTTGCAAGCGCGTCCGGACCCGCGCCTTTCCACGTTCCTCCCTGCACGGATCTCCATTGTCACGAAGTCCCTAAACACTTCCCTGGACACGACTCGACGCGGGTTTCCGTGCCTTCCTGGGCGGAGAGTCCTAGGACCGCGCTGCCGTCCTTGCCAGCCGCACCGCTTCGCGGGCCCCTTCGGTCCATGGCTCGCCATGGCCAGGGAGCATGACGTGGGCCGGGATCTCCTCGAGGGCCGAGAGGGATCGGAGCGCCTGTCCCGTGTCTCGGTTCAACGCGGACGGCATCACTTGCGGCCCCTTCCGCCCGGTGAGAGGATTCCTCGTCACGAGGCAGTCGCCCGTCAGAAGCGCGCGCCGGTGTTCGAAGAACACGGCGGCCATCCCCGGGGTGTGACCCGGCACATGGATCGCCCTCGGTCGTCCCGGGGCTTCGATCGTCTGGCCGTCCGTGAACACGGACACCTCGAGGATCGGGACGAGTTTCGTTCCTCCACGACGCGCGAGCCGGAACCAGGTCCGCCACGACTCGGCGTACCGCAAGTACGGGAGCAACCGGCCCTCGTTCTTCCCGGGCGTCCCGCCCTTCGCCACCGCTGCGTCGGCCTCGTGAATCCAGACCGCTGCGCCCGCGTCCGTCCGCCCCCGTTCCGCGAACCCCGTGTGGTCCGGGTGCGCGTGCGTGAGCAGGATCGCCTCGAGCTGATTCGGATTCCGGCCGAGGGTCGATGCGGCATGCATGAACACGTCCCAGTCGCGGGGCGTGCCGGCGTCGACCAGGAGCAGCCTCCCTTCGTCCTCGATCAGGTAGAAGTTCGAGACTCCGTTCGTCAACCGACGAATCCCTTGTGCGACCTCGATGCGACCACGTCCGCGAGCGATCGTCGCTACTCCCCGAAGGTGGTCCCCCGTTTGACGATTTCGGAGGGCCCACGAATGCGGGGCCTCTTCACATGACCCAGCACGGTCGCGGCAGGAACGCCGCAGGGGATTGACACCCCGACCTGGGGCCTACCGCATCGCGGGCCGGCCGGAACCACGGGTTTTGCCTTCCGCCCTCGAGTCCGGGCACCCACCAGGCGTGTGACGCATATCCTTGGGCTTCAATCAACAAGTACCCGCCGTCCCTTACCCCCGCCCGGCGGCGAGGGGTCGGATGTCAGGAGCGAAAACCGTACTCGTGGTCGGGGCCACAGGGGACCTGGGAGGGCGCGTGGTGGACACGCTCCTGGCTCGCGGAACGCGCGTGCGGGCGCTCGTACGCGAAGGAACGGACCCGAGCCGCCTCGTGGCGAAGGGCGTGGAAATCGCTCATGGGGACATGCTCGACCCTGCGTCCCTGGAGCGGGCGATGAGCGGGGCGGACGCCGTCGTCACGTCGGCGGCCGGGTACACCCGCCGGCGGAAGGGCGACTCGCTCAAGAAGGTGGACGATCTCGGGAACCGGAACCTCGTCGACGCCGCCAAGAAGACCGGGATCAGTCGCTTCGTCTTCACGAGCATCCTGACCTGCGATCAGGCCCGCGACGTCCCCCACTTCTGGCAGAAGAAGCTCATCGAAGACTACCTGGGGGCGAGCGGCGTCCCCTTCGTGGCCCTGCGTCCCGGCGCGTTCCTTGGTGGCGGTAGCGCGAGGTTCTTCTTCAGGGCGCTGAGGAAGGGACGAATGATGGCGTTCGGCTCCGCCACCGTCCGCTGGACGTACATCCACCCCGACGATGTCGCCCGGTGTCTCGTGCTCGCCGTCGACGACCCGCGGGCGGTCGGCCGCCGGATCGACCTCGGAACGGATCGCCCGGTCTCGACAATCGAGCTAGCGGACATCCTCGCAAGACTCCTCGGCCGCGAGGTGAAGGTGAGCACGGGGTCGGCGCGGATCCTCAAGATTGTGGGGACGATCGGCGGCCTGTTCCTTCCCTTCATGCGCGACATGATGGCCATGGGTCGGTACTTCGAGACAGGGAAGTACGTCGCGGACACAAGGGTGCAGACCGACCTCTTCGGTCCCGTTCCGACCATCGAGGAGACGGCCCGCCGGATGTTGACCGAGCTGGATCTCGCGTCGCGAACAAACTGAAGAGACCCGTGTGGCGATCCGTCCGTGACGACGAGGTGGGACCGACAGACGCTCCCGTCGATCGGAACGTGGGCGCCCGGACAACACCGCCGCAGGGCGGATTGAACCCCCGAGCTGCGTCTTGCCAAGGCGCAGGTCCTGGAGAGGGGACGTATCACCTGGCCACGCTGCGGCCGACAGACCTCCGAACCGGGGTAGCGGGAGACCGGGGCGGTCTCAGATCTCGTCCTTCGACGTGTCCTCGCCGCCGGCCTTGCCTTCCGACCCCTCGCCTCCCTGGCCGTCCACGGGCTTCCGGATGATCTTCTTCTGGACGATGGTCCCGGCCGGGACGATCGGTTTCCGGATCACCCGATGGGGGATCGCTTCCGTCCCCACGGAACCTCCTCGCGCTCCGTAGGGGGACATCGCGGAGTCCGTGAGGTCTTCCGGGGGCGACGGTGCGCCCGACGAGGGCCTCCGGGGCACGGAGGCTGGGATGACCGGGGCGCCGCCCCCGCCCATCGGCGGGCGCGCGTCCTTCATGAGGGACCCGCACTTGTGGCAGACCGTCGCCGTCACGGAGTTGAGGGTGCCGCAGACGGGGCACGGCTTCGAGCCCATCTTGCGC
>JBQTHW010000156.1:0-9831 GCA_052389495.1 Methanobacteriota archaeon
GCCTCCTCCCTCGGCAGGGTCAGGAAGAACCTCCCGAGGTGCTTGCAGAAGTCCTTCCGGGGGGCGACGGAGGACCAGTCCTCGCAGTCGTGCGCGATCGTCCGCGAGACCGGGTCGAACTCGACCCGGTAGTCCTTCACCCGACCGAGGATCGCCGCGCCGTCCCGGTGCACCTCGACGTCCCGCGCGTCGATGCGCCTCGCGCGGTCGACGCGGTTCGCGTCCATGAACCGACCGAGGAGGTCGAGGAGCTCGGCGTCCCGCGGCGCCTCCGCGCCAAAGTCCTCGAGGGTCAGGGCCTTCAGGCGGACGTCCTCCCTCGTCGCCTGCTTCCGATACCCCTCGATCCGCTGAAGGGCCCGCGCCTTCTCCTGGTCGTGCACGCCGAGCATCCGGAGGATCTGGAGGCAGTTCTCCGGCGCGTACCCGTGGTAGTGGTTGTTGAAGAACCCGTACACCGTGCCCGCCTGGGACGCGACCTGCTCGACGCGCGGCACCCACTCCCTGAGCTGCTCCTCCCCGTACCGGTAGTTGTACCAGGGGTCCTTCCCGTGCCCGTGCCACCGCACGTAGGCGACGCCGCCCGTCACGTGCAGGTCCGGCGGCAGGAGCGGCTCGTCGACGATTGTGTACGCCACGCCGATCTCGCGTAGCAGGTCGAACGCCTCGATCGTCATCCACGTCTTGTTGCGCGGCTCCAGGGCGAAGACGAAGCCGGCGGGGAGCGTGTCCAGGAAGCGGTGGATCGCCGACTCGACGAACCGGAGGCGGGGCGGCAGCTGGAGGAGCAGGGGTCCGAGCTTACCCTGGTCGAGGAGGGGGCGCATCAGTGCGCAGTACGAGGCCAGCTCGCGGTCCGCGCCCTTGCCGACGTCGAGGAGGCGGTCGTGCGTGACGGTCTGCGGCACCTTCGCGGCGAACACGAAGTCCTCGGGGCTGTGGCGGCCCCACCCCTGGACGATCCCCGGGGAGGGCGCGCGGTAGAACGTCGAGTTGATCTCCGCCGTGTCGAACACGCGCGCGTACGCGCCGAGCTTCGACTCGTTCGCGTTGCGGTAGAAGGGGCCGATCCACTCGTCGTAGTCCCAGCCGCTGCAGCCGAACCGGAGGTGGGCCATCGGCGCGGATGTAAAGCCGCCCTCGCGACATTACCCTGCGCCGCCCGCCGGGCGACGGGCCGTTTCGCGGCCCTCCCCGGCGAAGGCCTTTACGTCCGCGCGGGCATGGAGGCGGCGTGGGCCATGTCCTCGTCGGCGCGGGGGGCTGGGGCTACTTCGCCGGGGGCCTGCGGGCGTACGCCCGCGCGTTCCGGTTCGCGGAGGTCAACGCGAGCTTCTACCGTCGCATCCCGGAGGCGACCGCCCGCGGCTGGCGCCGCCAGGTGCCCGACGACTTCGTCTTCGCGGTGAAGGCGCACTGGTCCGCGACGCATCGCGACCACCTCCACGCGACCCCCGCCGCGCGGGACGCGTTCTCGCACGACCTGCGCGTCGCACGGATCCTGGGCGCCCGCTTCGTCGTCCTCGAGACGCCTGCCTCGGCGCCCCTCGGCGCCCGGGAGGCGGACGGGCTGCACGACCTAGTCGCCCTCGCAGGGCCGGGCGGGCCGCGGATCGGGCTCGAGGCGCGCGCCCACGTCGGCGGCGCGCTGCCGCCGGACGTGCAGAAGGCGATGGAGGACCTCCGCGTCCTCGATGTCGTCGACCTGTCACGGGGCCGACCTCGCGTCGCGGACGCCGTCGTGTACTCGCGGCTGTTCGGCAAGGGCGAGCACAACGTCTACGAGTTCGACGACGAGGAGCTGCGCTCGATCGACCGCGCCGGGCGGGACGCCGTCGAGGTGGCCTTCGCGTTCCACGGCGTGCGGATGTACCGTGACGCGGCGCGCTTCCTGACCTACAGGCGGACGGGGGCCTTCCCGATCGCGACAGGGGCCGTCGGGCTCGCGTCCCTCGGCGCGGTCCTGCGCGAGGACAGCCGGTTTCCCTCGACGCGCGACGCCCTGCTCCACGACCAGGGCTGGAAGCTCATCGACGTCGACCGGTCGACGCGCACCCGCGCGCGCGAGGTCCTGCGACGCCTTCCCGACCGGACGTACGAGTCCGCGGACGACGTCCTGGAGGCCGCGAGGGCCTCCGAGCCCCGGTTTCGGGGTTGAGAACACCGCACCCGTTCGGTCCCGGGGCCGGATGAAGTCCTGTAGTAGCACACACTACAAAAGGATTAATATGACCCCCCAAGTTACGACCGGCTCAGAGGTCACAGCGATGTCGCTCTGCGGAACGGACTATGCGGTCGGCGCGGTCCGGAACATGTATCGCGAGTCCCGTCAGGACAACGCGATGGTCACGATGCCATCGAAGCTGCAGAAGGGCCTCCCCCGCCGCACCGGGTCCCTCTGCCCCGAGTGCCTGAAGGTCATCCCCGCGACCCTGTACATCGGCGACGGCGCGCTCAAGATGAAGAAGACGTGCAAGGAGCACGGAGAGTTCGACGAGGTGTGCTGGTCCGACGCGGAGATGTACCTCCGTGCCGAGAATTGGGCGTTCGACGGCGTCGGTCTGGAGAACCCGCAGATCGTCGACGCGAAGGTGTGTCCGTACGAGTGCGGCCTGTGCAACCTGCACTACAGCGCGACCGCGCTGTGCAACATCGACCTCACGAACCGCTGCAACCTCAAGTGCCCGATCTGCTTCGCGAACGCGAACGCGGCCGGGTACGTCTTCGAGCCGACGTTCGAGCAGATCGTCTACGAGTTCGCGGTCCTGCGCGCCCAGCGCCCGATCCCCGTGAGCGCGATCCAGTTCGCGGGCGGCGAGCCGACGATCTACCCGCAGTTTCCGGAGATCGTCAAGGCGGCGAAGGAGATGGGCTTCGCCCAGGTCCAGGTCGCGACGAACGGCATCCGGCTCGCGACGGAGGAAGGCTTCTTCGAGAAGGTGTGCGAAGCCGGCCTCAACACGTTCTACCTGCAGTTCGACGGCCTGCGCGAGGAGAACTACATCCGCGCCCGGGGCCGCCCGCTGCTCGACATCAAGCTCCGGGTCATCGAGAAGGTCCGCGAGCGCACGCGGTCCGGCGTCGTGACGCCGACGATCTGCCTCGTCCCGACGATGGTCAACTCGTTCAACGACGACCAGGCCGGGGAGATCCTCAACTTCGCGATCAAGAACCGCGACGTCGTGAAGGGCGTGAACTACCAGCCCGTTAGCCTCACGGGCCGCATCCCCGAGGAGGACCGCCGGAAGCTGCGGTACACCCTGTCCGACCTGGCGTACGACCTCGAGGAGCAGACGGGCTACCTGACGCGGGACGACTGGTACCCCGTGCCCTTCGTCGCCCCGATCTCGGAGCTCGTGTCCGCCCTGACGGGCACCGCGAAGCCCTCGTTCACGTCGCACCCGGCGTGCGGCCTGGCGTCGTACCTGTTCCTCGAGAACGGGAAGGACCCCGTGCCGATCACGCGGTTCATCGACGTCGAGGGCCTCATGGAGGACATGTGGCTCCTCGCGCAGGACACGAAGGACAAGAAGATCAAGTTCACCTCGAAGATCAAGGCGCTCCAGCTCCTGAAGCGCCACTTCAAGGCGGACGAGGCGCCCGACGGCATGGGACTCGGGAAGATGCTGAAGATCCTGAACCGCATGTTCACGAAGGGTGACAAGGCCGGGGCGGCGCAGTTCTCCTGGTCGACGATGTACGTCGGCGGGATGCACTTCCAGGACAACTACAACTACGACATCGAGCGCGTCAAGCGGTGCGTCATCCACTACGCCACGCCGGACGGGAAGGTCATCCCCTTCTGCGCGTACAACACGGGCCCGAACTTCCGCGAGGAGATCGAGAAGAAGTTCGCCGTGACGATCGAGGAGTGGCGGTCGCGGCATGCTTGAGGCGCCCGTCTCGATCCGTCCGAGCGTCCGCGACAACGGCATCATGGCGATCGACGACATGCTGTGCCTCCATTGCGGGGCCTGTGTCGGTACGTGCCCGACGAACGCGATCTTCCTGAACGAGGTGTACCTGACGTTCAACGAGGACTGCACGCAGTGCGGGATGTGCGTGAAGGTGTGCCCCGTCGGGGCGATCGACTACCCGAACGGGCACAAGCTGCACACGATGAAGTAGGCCCACGGCTCGTCGGACTACGTCGTAACGCCCTGCTGCCCGAGGCTGGGCAGCATGGTGGCATTCCAAGTGGTTCGCGTGCTTTTGCGCTACATTACTCGGAGTGGATCAGCCGTTTGCGTGGCAACCTACGAAGAGTGGTCGCAAACGCAAGATTCATCGGCTTCCGGCCATTGACCAATCAGAGGCAGGGTCCATGGGCCTGCCGGCCAACCAAGAACCTGAACGTGTGGTCCACATCATCACCCGTTGTTTTTCCCACGGTGGGCTGAAGGCTTGGGAGGTGATCTTTACTTCAAACCGGATTCTCCTCGTGAAGAAGGGCGCGAACGAAGCGCTAAAAATCGGCGCTGCTGGCGGGCTTGGAGCTGCCACCGGACCGCTAGGCGCTGTCGCAGCCCGAAAGGGCTTGGCGAGGGGAGCCGTCGCACGTCGGGCCGAACTCGAAGGGACCATCGGGCAGGAAGGACTCGAGGGGTTTGCCGCCAGCCGGGAGAATGTTGTAATCTGGAATCACGACGTTCGGGAAATCTTCCTCAAGGACGGGATACTCGGAGCGCCAGAGCTCCGCATTCTGTTAAAGGGAGGGAAGAAGTGGACCTTCGGTCTTTCGGACACGCAAAGAGCTTTGGCTCATTTCGAGCCCCTTCGTTCTGTCTACGGCTCAGCCGTGAGGCACAACAAGCGAACCGCATAGGGCGAGTATTCATGCGATCGATTTGTGTGATTGAGCCCGGTGGGGACAGCAATTGGAGGAAAAGCCTCATGACTAGTTACTTATGGCTCCTTTGGATGGAAGGACGGAGACGGAATGCTCTCGTCTGACTACGACGTCGTCGTTGTGGGCGCCGGACCCGCCGGATCGACGACCGCCCGCTATGCCGCGATGGGCGGCTGCCGCACCCTGCTCCTGGAGAAGCGGCAGGAGATCGGCTCCCCCGTGCGCTGCGGGGAGGGCCTCGCGCGGCACTTCGTCGAGGACACGAAGCTCCCGTTCGACCGCAAGTGGGTGGGACGCGAGGTGAAGGGCGCGAAGATCTTCTCGCCGAACGGCACGGAGCTCACGATCGAGGAGAAGCACGCGGGGAACGAGGTCGGGATCGTCCTCGAGCGGGACGCGTTCGACAAGGCCGTGGCCAAGGAGGCCGCGAAGGCCGGGGCCGACATCCTCGTCAAGGCGACCGTCACGGGCATCGTCCGCGAAGACGGCTGGGTCCGCGGCGTGCGCGCGAAGCACATGGAGGACGAGCTGACGGTCCGGGCGAAGTGCGTCGTCGCGGCGGACGGGTACGAGAGCCAGGTCGGCCGCTGGGCCGGGTTCAAGACCCTCCTCCGTGCGGGCGACGTGACGGGCACGCTCCAGTACCGGCTCACGAACATCGGTCCCGGACACGACTTCCCCGACTACTGCGAGTTCTGGCTCGGCACGTGCGCCCCGGCGGGCTACATCTGGGTCTTCCCGAAGGACGAGACGACCGCGAACGTGGGGATCGGCGTGAGCCTCGACCGGCTCAGGAGCCGCCACGACATCCGAGGCTTCCTCGATCGCTGGATCGCGAAGGACGACCGCATGGCGCGCGCGCAGCCCCTCGACTGGGTCACGGGTGGCGTGTCGACGTCCCCTCCGATCCAGAGGAGCGTCGGGAACGGCGTCGCGCTCGTCGGCGACGCGGCACGCATGATCGACCCGATCACGGGCGGCGGGATCGGGAACGGCATGCTGGCCGGCATGATCCTCGGCGAGGTCCTGGCGACCTGCAACGAGTCGGGCGACTTCGGCGAGGCGGCGCTCCAGGCGTACGAGAAGGGTTGGCGGGCGAAGCTCGAGAACAACCTCTACCGGAACTGGCTCGCGAAGAACAAGCTCGTCACCCTGTCCGACGAGGAATTCGACGGCATCATCCAGACCCTCGCGGAGGTCGGCGTCACGAAGCTCAGCGTCCGCGCGATCCTCAAGGTCATCAAGGACACGCACCCGGGCCTCGTCGCGAAGTTCGCGGAGCTCATCTGAAGAGCGTATGGCCGGAGCGACACCCACCGCCGTCGCCCGCGGACCGTTTCCGACGGTCCTCGTAGAGAGGTTGCGTGGGAACCGTTCGACGCCGAGCATCGGGGCCGCGTGGCCCGTGGATGTGCGCGACCTCGATCCGGCCCCGCGGTGGGGGAGCCGAGGGACGAGGGCCCCTTTCACACCTGATAACCTTGTCACCGGCCTTATTAGTGCGGAGCCGCGTGGACGCGCTCCGTGCGGACGGAGAACTGGCGGAAAGCGCGAGCCCTCTTCTGGCTCGGCCTCACGGTGGCCTTCGTCCTCGTCGTGATGGTCTGGGCGGGGATCCTGAACATCCCGGGCGTCCCGACGCCCCCCGTGAACCTCGCCGCCTACCGGTCGTGGGTCTTCGTCGTCCTGATCTTCCTCTCGACGAAGGCGCTCCTGGAAGTCCTGAAGCCCGTCTTCCGTCTCGCGCTCAAGAGCCACGTGCGGTACGAGGCGGACATCTTCGCGTACTTCCAGGTCGTCTCGTACGCGGTCTGGGGGACCGCCCTGGGCCTCGTCCTGTACGTCATCGTGGGCGGCGGCGCGCAGGAGTTCGGGTTCCTCGGGACCGCCCTCGTGTCCGCCGCGCTGATCTACGTCATGCAGGAACCGCTCCTCAACGTCGTGGGGTGGGTCATCGTCGTCACGATGCGCGTCTACAAGCTCGGCGACCGCATCGAGGTCAACCAATCGAAAGGCTACGTCGTCGAGATCTCGCCGATGAACACGACGATCCGCGAGTTCGGCGGCGGCCTCTACGGCGACGGCTTCACGGGCCGCCACGTCACGATCCCGAACAGTCACGTGCTCAAGGGGAACGTGTTCAACTACACGAAGGACACCCCGTTCGTCTGGGATCAGATCGCCGTCGGGGTGACGTACGAGAGCGACCACAAGCTCGCGGAGAAGCTCATCCTCGAGGCCGCCGACGACGTCGTCGGGCCGATGATGCGCGAGAACCGGAACGTCCTCCGGTCGAAGTACGAGTTCGCCGATCTGACGGACTACATCTCCGAGGAGCCCCGCGTCGGCTGGTCCCTCGGTGACTCGGCTGTGACGATGACCCTCAGCTACTTCTGCCCCGTCTTCGCGAAGGGGCACTACCGCACGCGCCTCGTCAAGCGGATCCTGGAGAAAGTCCAGGCGGAGCCTCGAGTCACGTTCGCATACCCGCACATGCAGATGATCACGGAGCCGTCGGGCGCCGCGCGGACGGAGAAGGTCCCCCTGCCGCGGTAGGCACCGCATCCTTTATTACGGCACGGCTTGCTCGCCGCGGCGATGGCCACCCGGCTCCGATCCCTCGCGTCGATCGGCCCGGACGACGTCGGGCACGAGGCCTCCCTCGCCGGCTGGGTCGAGGACGTCCGGAACCTCGGCGGGATCGCCTTCCTGATCGTCCGGCAACGGGAGGGGACGCTCCAGGTCACCGTGAAGAAGAAGGGCCACGAAGCCCTTTTCGACGTGGCCTCCAGGGTCGTCCGGGAGTCCGCGATCGTCGCCCGTGGGGTCGTCCGGTCGAACGCCGACGTGCGGAACGGGTGGGAGCTCGCCGCGACGTCCGTCGAGGTGCTCGCGGAGGCCGCCGCGCCCCTCCCGCTCCCCGTCGCGGACAAGGTCGGCGCGGAGATCGACACCCGGCTCGACAACCGCTTCCTCGACCTCCGCAAGCCGGAGCGCCGCGCGATCTTCCGCGTCCGGTCCGTCGTCCTCGACGCGATCCGGGCGCACCTGCGCCGGCAGGGGTTCGTCGAGGTCCAGACGCCGAAGCTCGCGGGCGCGGGCGCGGAGGGAGGGGCGACCCTCTTCGAGACGACGTACTTCGGACGTCGCGCGTACCTGAGCCAGAGCCCGCAGCTCTACAAGCAGATTCTCATGGCGACGGGCCTCGACCGCGTCCACGAGATCGGCCCGGCGTTCCGCGCGGAGCCCTCCGACACGGTCCGGCACGTGACGGAGTTCACGTCGTTCGACGCGGAAATCGCCTGGATCGACGGCCTCGAGGACGTCCTGCGAGTCCTCGAGGAGACCGTCGCGTACGCGCTCGAGGCGGTGCGGTCGGAGGCGAAGGCCGAGCTCGACGCCCTCGGCGCGAGCCCGAAGGCCCCCCGGCTGCCGCTCAAGCGCCTTGCGTACGGCGAGGCCCTCGAGCTCCTGCGTTCGCGCGGGAAGCGGGTCCGCAAGGGGGACGACCTCGACACGGAGGCGGAGAAGCTCCTCGGGGGGGCCCTCGCGGAGGAGGGTCACGACCTGTTCTTCATCACGGAGTACCCGACGGAGATCAAGCCGTTCTACATTATGGCGAAGCCCGACGAGCCGGACGCGTCCCTGTCGTTCGACCTCGAGTACAAGGGGGACGAGATGGCGTCCGGCGGGCAGCGCGAGCATCGCGTCGGGCCGCTCCTCGCACGCATGCGAGAGAAGGGGCTCGACCCCGCGGACTTCGAGTTCTACCTCAAGGCCTTCCGGTACGGCATGCCGCCCCACGGAGGCTGGGGCTTCGGGATCGACCGGTTCGTCCAGAAGGTCCTCGACCTTCCGAACATCCGCGAGGCGATCCTGTTCCCGAGGGACCGCAACCGGCTCGTGCCGTGACGGGGCCGCCGCGGGGACGCAAGCTTTACGTGTCCGCAGGCCGATTCCTCCCCAAGGTGGGGCGCGGGATGATGGAGTTCAAGGTTTTTGTTGCGGATCGTCCGGGGGAACTCGCTCGGGTGACGGACGCCCTTGCGAACGCGGCGGTGAACATCCGCGCGATCGCGAGCGAGGCGAAGCACGAGTCGTCCTTCCTGCGGATCGTGACGAACGACGTCACGACGACGGAGAAGGCGCTCCGGACGGCGGGCCTGAAGTACGAGATCAGCGAGATCATGACCCTCGACCTCGTCGACCGGCCCGGGGAGCTCGCGAAGATCGCGAAGCGCCTGTCGCGCGCGGGGATCAACGTGCACTCGATGTACCTGCTCGGTTCGAAGAACGGGCGGACGGAGATCGCGATGGTCGTCGACGACCTCGCGAAGGCGACGATGGCGTTGAAGTAGGGGAAGCGAAGCACACTTTTACAGACCTCCGAGGTTCTTTTATATTAGCAGAGCGGCATAGAAAGGCGCCATGTGCCGACGTCGAACCGTGGCGTTACGGTTAAGTGGGCCACCCGCCTTACATGGATGCACCGGCTGGGGATGGGATCGTGGAAGCCGCTAAGGAACGACCTCGAGGGCCGATCCAGCATGCGGAGCCTCGGCCTTCGGCGAGGAAAGGGGAACCGAACTCGATCTGCTTCGTCGTCCGCGGCAAGCCCATCACACAGGGCTCTACTCGCACGTACGTCGTGAACGGCAGGCCAATTACGACGAGCGCCGCGAGGGGTTTGGCGACATGGCGTCGACTCGTCGCCGACGTGGCGCAGGAGTACGCACCGGACAATCTTTGGGAGGGCCCGATCCGAATTAATCTCTCGTTCGGCCTCCTGAAGCCGAAGTCCGCTCCGAAGCGCCGGCGCGTGTGGCCGGATAAGCGCCCGGACCTCGACAAACTTAGCCGGGCAGTATTAGACGGACTCACAAACAACGTCTTTGCCGACGGTTGTCAGGTTGTCGAGCTCAACGCGACGAAGGACTACGGTCCGCCGGGCGTCCCGATCGAAATCTGGCGCGTCGTGGAAC
>JBQTHW010000157.1:0-5901 GCA_052389495.1 Methanobacteriota archaeon
GGACCGGACTTTCACTACTGCCGACCCACGGACCCTGATCTCCAGAGGTACGTGCCGCCAACGTCCGGGGCACTCCTCGGCACGGACCATATCGGTCGGGACATCTTCAGTCGGCTCTGGTGGGGTAGCCAGGTGACCCTCCTGATAGGAATCATGGCCTCCGTACTTAGCATGGGCCTCGGGACCTTCGTAGGCATGGTGTCCGGCTACTACGGCGGCTGGGTCGACGAGGTGCTCATGCGTGTGACGGATTTTTTCCTCGTCCTGCCGACGCTCGTGCTGGCGCTCGTGCTCGCGGGTTTCCTCGCTCAATCCGGCGGAGGGTCGACCTGGACAATCGTATTCGTGATTGGCGTGACCTTGTGGGCCTTCACGGCTCGCCTCGTGCGCGCGCAGGTTCTTTCCCTCAAAGAGCGTCAGTTCGTCCAGCGGGCGAGGGCTATCGGCGCGAGAGAATCGAGGATCCTCTGGTTCCACATCTTCCCAAACACGTTCTCCATCGTGTTCGCAGAGGCCGTGTTGACGATCGCGGTCGCGATCCTCACCGAATCTTTCTTGAGCTTCATCCGTCTAGGGCCTGCGGACGCGAACACCTGGGGGAAGATGATTGACGATGCCTTGTCCCACGATGTCATCGTCCGAAACCTCGTGTGGTGGGTCGTGAGCCCGGGCCTCGCCATCGTCATATTGGTGTTCGGCTTCACGCTTCTCGGGTACGCATTGGACGAGATCATCAACCCCCGCCTCCGGAGGCGTTGACGTGACCCTCCTCGACGTCCGCGACCTGAAGGTCCACTACGAGACCCGGGAGGGTCTCGTCCGCGCGGTCGACGGCGTCGACTTCAGCCTGGGCGAAGGGCAGTCCCTCGGCCTCGCCGGCGAGAGCGGGTGCGGGAAGACGACCGCCGCGCTCGCGATCATGGGACTGCTCCCGCAGAACGGCCGAATCGCGGCCGGCTCGATCCGCTACGGGGGCTACGACCTCGCGAAGCTCACGGACGGGCAGCTGCGCGCGTTCCGGTGGAAGCACATCTCAATCATCTTCCAGGGGGCGATGAACGCCCTCAACCCCGTGCGGCGGGTCGGGGACCAGATCGCGGAGCCGATTGTCCTCCACGAGAAGCTCGAGAAGGAGGCCGCGATGCCCCGCGTGTGGGACCTCCTCGAGCTCGTCGGGATCCCGCGGGAGCGCTCGCGGGAGTACCCGCACGAGTTCTCCGGCGGCATGCGGCAGCGCGTGATGATCGCGATGGCCCTCGCGTGCAACCCGAAGATCGTCATCGCGGACGAGCCCGTGACCGCCCTGGACGTCATGATCCAGGCGCAGATCCTCGAGCTGCTCGAGCGCCTCAAGCGCGAGCTCAGGCTCTCGATGATCCTGATCTCCCACGACCTGTCCGTCATGGCGGAGACGTGCGACACGATGGCGATCATGTACGCCGGGAAGACGGTCGAGACGGGCACCGTGCGGGACGTGTTCAAGCAGCCGAACCATCCGTACACGCGGGACCTGATCGCCGCGTTCCCCGACATCGAGGGTTCGTCGGCCCTTCCCGCGTACATCCCGGGGCTCCTGCCGAGCCTCATCGACCCGCCCGCGGGGTGCCGGTTCCACACGCGCTGCAAGTACGCGTGGCAGCGCTGCATCGATGAGGAGCCCCCGCTCCTGTCGGTCGGGGGGAGCCACACGTCCGCGTGTCACCTCAACACCTCGGAGCGGCCCGCATGACGGCGGAACCGTACCTCGTCCTGCGAGACTTCCGCGTCTGGTTCCCGAAGCGGCGCGGCTTCCTCGAGGCCCTCGCACGGTCCCGACCGGACTTCGTGCGCGCGGTCGACGGCGTCGACTTGGACATCAAGAAGGGGGAGGTGTACTGCCTCGTCGGGGAGAGCGGGTGCGGCAAGACGACGACGGGGAAGGGGATCCTGCGACTCGTCGAGCCGACCGGCGGCGACGTGTTCGTCGCGACGCCCGCGGAGGTCCTCGCCTCGTACGAGGCGGCGAAGTCGGGCGGAAAGGAGGAGGCCCTCGAGGGGATCCGCCGACGGTGGTCCCTCAGCTACAAGGAGCACGTCCGGTGGACGTGGACGTCCGTGCTCGTCCTGACGCTCACATGCCTGGCGGGGACGGTCCTCGGCATCGCCGTGGCCGGGGGCTTGCTGGCGGCCGTGACGCTCGCGAATGCGGGCGGGGCCGCGATCCTCGTCTACGTGATCGCGGGGGTCGTCCTCGGCGTAGTCGGGACGCTCCCGCCGGTGAGGGGACATTCCGGGGTGCCGCGGATCGTGTCGGCGTTCGCCATCCCGACGTCCGTCCTCGGCGCGATCGTTTCCGTGGCCCTCGTCCGCCTCACGTCAGGCAATTCGACGGCGCTCCCTGCGGTCCTCCAGGACTTCGGGGCGGGACTCGCGTCCGGCCTGTTCGTCCTCGTCATCGAGATCTTGGTCGCGGTCGTCGCCGCGTGGGCGACCGCGTCCCGCGGCGTGCGCTACTGGCAGTCGAGGAGCGGCATCGAGGCGGACAAGATCCGGAAGCTGCGTAAGGTCCTCCAGATCGTGTTCCAGGACCCCTACGAGTCCCTGAACCCGAAGCACAGCGTGTACGACATCGTCTCCGAGCCGCTCATCGTGAACCGTCTCACGCGGAGCCCGACCGAGGTCCAGGCGCGCGTCCGGCAGGCCCTCCAGGACGCGGGGCTGCGCCCGCCGGAGGACTTCATCTACCGCTACCCCCACGAGCTGTCCGGAGGCCAGCGTCAGCGCGTCTCGATCGCCGGCGCCCTCGTCCTCGACCCGGATTTCCTCGTCGCCGACGAGCCCGTGTCGATGCTCGACGTCTCGATCCGCACGGAGATCGTCGAGCTGCTCCTCGAGCTCCGGAAGAAGAAGGGCCTGACGTACCTGTTCATCACGCACGACCTGAGCCTCGCGTGGGTCCTCGCGGACCGGATCGGGGTCATGTACCTCGGGAAGATCGTCGAGGAGGGCCCGAAGCAGGAGGTCGTGAAGAACCCGCGGCACCCGTACACGAAGGCGCTCATCTCCGTCGTGCCCGTGCCGGACCCGGACCGGAGGCACGAGCGGATCATCCTCCGAGGCGAGCGTCCGGACCCGGGAGCCATCCCGGCGGGCTGCCGGTTCCATCCGCGGTGCCCGGTCGCGTTCGAGAGGTGCGGCTGGACCGCGGACGAGGTGCTCGGGGAACTGCGGAGCCTCGCATCGACGGACGGTGGCGCGGCCTTTCTGGCGGGAGCGGTCGCGGACGCCGCCGGGTCGATCTCCCTTCCGGCGGGCGGCGCGGGGGAGTCGTGGCTGCAGGGCCTCGTCGCGTCCCGGTCCGAACGGGTGCGCGCCCTCAAGGCGATCCGCGCGATCGAGCGGTCCGGAGCCGGCCTCCGCCTACAGCTCCACCCCTTCGAGGAGCCCATCCTCCGGTCCGTCGCGCGCGACGTGAACGTCTCGTGCCACCTCTACGAGGGCCCCGATGCGCGCGCGGCCGCGTGAGCTCGGCGTCGTCCTCGGCACGTTCGAGCCGGGGCCACGGAACTCGATCGCGGACGTCGGCGAGGTGCGTGTGGGCCACGTCACGCTCGTATCCGGGGAGGGGACGCTCGTCCCCGGGAAGGGGCCCGTGCGGACGGGCGTGACGGTCGTCGTGCCGCACCGCGGGAACGTGTGGCGGCAGCGACCCAAGGCCGCATGGGATACGATCAACGGGTGCGGCGAACTCGCCGGCGCTCTCGAGATCCGGGAGTTCGGCGTGATCGAGACGCCGATCGGCCTCACGAACACGCACTGCGTCGGGAACGTCGGGACGGGCCTGGTCGAGGCGGCCCTCGAGGCGAATCCGGGCGCCGGGATCGACGACGACGCGGTCGTCGCGACGGTCTCCGAGTGCGACGACTCCTTCCTGAACGACGCGCGCGGGATGCACGTGAAGCCGGCGCACGCGAAGGACGCCTTGAAGGTCGCGAGCGACCGGTTCGAGCACGGGTCCGTGGGGGCGGGGACCGGGACGACGTGTTGCGAGTACAAGGGGGGAATCGGGAGCGCGTCGCGGAGGCTGCCAGCGGGGGATGGCGCCTGGACGGTCGGCGTCCTCGTCCTCTCGAACTTCGGGTGGAGGGACCAGCTGACGATCGGCGGCGTGCCGGTCGGCCGGGAGCTCATGAAGCTCGACGTGGCACCGAAGGGGAAGGGCGGCGGGGCCTCGATCGTCATGGTGCTGGCCACGGACGCGCCCCTCTCGTCGCGGCAACTCGGGCGCGTGGCACGGCGCGCGTTCCACGGTCTCGCGCGGGTCGGGTCGATCAGCGGCTCCGGGAGCGGGGACATCGCGCTCGCGTTCTCGACCGGGCAGTGGGTCCCGTACGAGGCCACGGAGGCGCCGCTCGAGGAGCGCCGCGTCGCCGACGGGCGGTTGTCGCCCCTCTTCCGCGCGGCGGTGGAGGCCACGGAGGAGGCGATCGTCGACTCCCTCTTCACCGCGACGACCGTCGTGGGCCGGGACGGCAACACGTCTCCCGCGCTCCCGATCACGGAAACGATCGAGATCCTCGACCGCTACGGTCGGCTCGCGTAGCCCTCGCCACAACCCTTACAATCCCTCGCCGCTTTGCCGGGGCGAGTCGTACGTATGGACAAGGTCATCCTGACGGTCGCGCCGACGGGCTCCGTGCCGCGGAAGAAGGACACGCCGCACGTGCCCGTGACACCCGACGAGATCGCGGAGACGGCGTACCGGTGCGAGCAGGAGGGCGCGGCGGTCATCCACGTCCACTGCCGCGACGAGAACGAGAAGCCGACGTCCCGGTTCGACATCTTCAAGGAGACCGTGGACAAGATTCGCAAGCGCACGAAGCTCCTGGTCATGACGTCGACGAGCGGGATCGCCGGACAGACGGACGAGGACCGCGCGCATCCGCTCAAGACGAACCCGGACATGGGGAGCCTGACGACCTCGACATTGAACTTCGCGGGGCGCAAGCCGTCCGTGGTCTACCTGAACACGGTCGAGACGGTGCAGTTCCTCGCGAAGGAGATGCTCGTCCGGAACATCAAGCCGGAGATCGAGGCGTTCGACGTCGGATTCATCCAGCAGGGAAGGAAGCTCATCGACGCCGGTTTGGTGAAGGAGCCCGCGCACTTCCAGCTCGTCATGGGCGTGGACGGCGGCGTACCGGCGACGCCCGAGAACCTCCTCCACATGCGGCACGAGCTCCCGCCCACGGCGACGTTCGTCGTCGCGGGGATGGCGCGGATGCAGCTGCCGATGACGACGATGGCGATCCTGATAGGCGGCCACGTGCGCGTCGGACTCGAGGACAACCTCTACCTGAGGAAGGGCGTCCTCGCGCGGAACGAGGAGCTCGTCGCGCGCGCGAAGCACCTCGCGGAGGACCTGCAGCGGGAGGTCGCGACGCCCGATGAGGCCCGGACGATCATGGGGCTCCCGCCGCATGCGTGATCACGCGAGCTCCGGGACGACCGCCCGGAACGCGTCAAGCGTCGCGTCGACCGTCGGCCGGTCGTGGGCCGTGGACGTGTAGAACGGCTTGCCGGGTTTCACGAAGATGCCGTGTTCGAGAAGGGCCATGTCGAGCGCCCTTCGTTTCGCCGGGTCCGCGGCGAGCGTCCCCCGGTAGTCGCGGGGCGGGTCCCTGCAGAACAGGATCGAGAAGACCGTCCCCAGGCCGAGGACCTGTGCGACGACGCCTTCGTGCTCGAAGGATTCTCGGATGGCCTCCATCAACCGCTTCGTCGCCGCGAGGAAGCCGTCGAACACGCCCGGACGCTCGAGCTCGTCGAGGGTCGCGAGGCCCGCGGCCATCGCGATCGGATAGCCGGCGAACGTGCTGCTGTGGAAGAACTCGCCCGTCGCCGGGTCGGCGATCTCGAGGA
>JBQTHW010000158.1:0-3215 GCA_052389495.1 Methanobacteriota archaeon
TCCACAATGCGGCGTACCGGCACGGCACGTATGCGGCCCTCGGCGTCGCCCCCGATGGGAAGGTGTACGTCGCGTGGGCTGACAACCGCCTCGGGGACGCGGACATCCTCCTGACGACGAGCTCGAATGGCGGTGCGGCGTGGAGCGTGCCCGTGCGGGTCAACGACGATCCGGCGGGGACGGGGACGGACCAGTTCTTCCCCTGGGTCTCCGTGAGCCCGAACGGTCGGGTGGACATCATGTGGTACGACAAGCGGCCCGATCCGAACAACTACCTGCTCGACGTCTTCTTCGCCTTCACGCGCGACGGCGCGACGATCTCCGCGAACGTCCGCGTGACGGACGTGTCCTCGGACCCGGCCGTGTGGCCCGCGTTCTTGGGCGACTACAACGGCATGGCGTCGACGGACCGGACGGCGTACCCGGTGTGGGCGGACATGCGGAACGGCGAGACGGACCCGAGGGACTTCAACCAGGACATCTTCACGGCGCCCGTGACGGTGCGCGAGTAGTCGAGGACCCGGCTACAGCTCCCCGATCTCGTCCCGCGAGATCACGAGCCGCTGGATCTGGGACGTGCCCTCCCAGATCTGGAACACCTTCGCGTCCCGCATCCACTTCTCGACCGGCTCGTCCTTCATGTAGCCCGTGCCGCCGAGGATCTGCACGGCGTCCGTCGTGACTTCCATCGCGATGTCCGCGGCGAACAGCTTCGCGATGCTCGCCTCCTTGTTCATCGGCATCCCGTGGTCGAGCATCCACGCGGCCCGCCACGTCAGGAGGCGCGCGGCGTCGACCTTCGTCTTCATGTCGGCCAGCATGAAGGCGATCGACTGCTTCTTCGCGATCGGCCCGCCGAACGCCTTGCGCTTGCGGCTGTAGTCGAGCGCGTACTCGTACGCCGCGCGGGCGATGCCGACGGCGCCGGCCGCCACGAGCGGGCGGGACGCCTCGAGGGTCTTCATCGCACCGTAGAACGCGGTCGACTCGTCGGCCCCGAGCATGTTGTCCGCCGGGACGCGACAGTCCTCGAGGACGACCTCCGCCGTGTGGCTCGCGCGCACGCCCAACTTGTCCACGACCTTGCCCAACCCGAGCCCGGACGTGCCCTACTCCACGGCGAACGCCCGGATCCCGAAGTAGCCGAGGCTCCGGTCGACCGTCGCGAACACGACGTGCACGTCCGCGATTCCGCCGTTCGTGATGAATCGCTTCGTCCCGTTCAGCACCCATTCGTCCGCCTCGCGGCGCGCCGTCGTCGAGAGGTTCGCGACGTCGGACCCGGCGTCGGGCTCCGTCAGGCAGAGCGCGCCGAGGCGGGCCTCGGGGCCCGTGAAGCGCGTCAGGAGACGCTTCTTCTGGTCCTCCGTCCCCATGTGGATGATCGGCAGGTACGCCAGGCCGGCGCCGATGAGCCCCGTCGCGATCCCCGCGCAGCCCCAGTTCAGCTCCTCCATGACGACGACGTGGGTGAGCGTCGAGGTCACGCCGCCCCCGCCGTACGCCTCGGGGATGAACGCGGTGTCGAGCTGGATGTCGTGGGCCTTCTGCACGACATCCCAGGGGACCGTGCCCTTCTTGTCGTAGTCCAAGGAGACGGGGCGCATCTCCCGCTCCGCGAACTCGTGGGCCACCTTCTGCATGAGCCTCTGCTCGTCCGTGAGCTCGAAGTCGACCATGGGTCGTCCTGCCCCACCGAAGCCTGCCGCCGACGATGCGGCCCCGCGTTCTTTAAGGATTCGATGCGCAACGACGCGAGGCTTATCGCGGGTGGCGTCGTCACCCGTGCCGGTGGGCGGCGTGAGGATCTTCGTCGTCGGGGCGACCGGCGTCCTGGGCCGCCGCGTGGTGAGCCAGGCCCGCGCGCGGGGCCATGAGGTGCTCGGGCTCGCTCGGACGCCGGAGAACGAGTCCGTCATCGCCGCCTCGGGCGGAGAGCCGCGGCCTGGCGATCCGTTTGATCCGGACTCCCTGGCGAAGGCAGCGCGCGGTGCCGAGGTCGTCGTCCGGGCCGCGACGGCGATCCCCCACGGCGTGCGGTTCCGCGCGCGGGATTGGGCGGAGAACGACCGGGTCCGGCGCGACGGCACCCGGGCCCTGACGCAATGCGCGGCTCGGATTGGGGCGAGGATGTACGTCCAGGAAGGCATCGTGTGGGTGGCCCAGCCCGCGGACGGTTCCAGTTTCGACGAGCAGGCGCCCGTTTCGCCCCGTCTGTGGTATGCATCCGCCGCGGACGCGGAGGCCATCGCACGGGACGCGGGAGAGCGACACGGCTTCGCGGTCGGCACGTTGCGCTTCGGCGCCTTCTACGCCGCGGACTCGGCCCAGACGCGGCTCATGGGCGAACGGCTCGCCCAGGGAACGCTCCCCATCCTGGGACGCGGCGACGCCGTGTGGTCTTGCATCCATGTGGAAGACGCCGCGAGCGCAATCCTCCTTGCGGCGGAGTCAGGAGTCGGTGGCCTGTGGCATGTCGTGGACGACCGCCCCGTGACGATGGAGGAATTCTTCACGACCTTCGCCCAACTCCTCGGCGCTCCGAAACCGCGCCACGCGCCCGCGTGGCTCGCGAGGCTCGCGGTCGGCGGGCCCGCGCTGTCGTTCCTGACCGCGTCCACCCGGACCACCAGCGCGAAGATTCGGCGAGACCTCGGATGGTCGCCCCGGTATCCGACGGTTCACGAGGGATTACGCCAGGTGGTCGAGACGTGGGCCGGGGAGGGTTTCCCCGTGAAGTGAGGTGCCCTCTCAGAAATCCTTGGGAATCTGTTGGGCGATCTGCGTGATGCGGGCGAGCTGGTTCATCATCCCCATGACTTTGGGGAGGGATCCACGGAACTTGATTTTCCCCGAAACGACGAGGCTCTGGAAGTCCCTGACGCCTTTGCCCAGGAGGATCCAAGCGTCATAGGGCCCTTCGAACTTGAAGTCCGCGGGGACGTCCGGGGCGACTTCAGAGGCGAGCGTCTTGCCTCCTTGGACTTCGAGCAGGTGGGATTGTGAACGATCGGTGCACGTGAGGACGATCTTCACGTTTAGGCCTGCCGCCTTTCTCCTCCAGTCCTAGTACGCATTCAACAGCTCCGCGACTTCTCGGAAGAACGCGGGCGTGAAGTACGCGACCACTGAGATTCGTCGCGACCGCGCGGAGCGACCCGTGGGACATAATCCTTTGGCTCCGGCGGTCATTGCGAAGACGGTTCGCGAAAGGT
>JBQTHW010000159.1:0-2475 GCA_052389495.1 Methanobacteriota archaeon
TTGCAAACCGCTCGGAACGAAGCGCCAGCTATCGATATCCGAACAGTCGATCGTATTCCTTGTGTGAGAGAATCTCGAGGATCAGGACCATGGTGCCAACGCCGGGCGCGGTCTGGACCGGGTACACTCCACGATACGCAGGAGGCAGCTCGAATCGCCACGCGTTCGTGAGAGGCGATGGGAGGCCGCTCCGGGTCGCGAGTTGGAGGGGAATTCGATCCTTTGGAATCGGGTCTCCTGCGAACGCGTCCCCTTTCAGGCGCCCGATCCACCCCTGAAGCTTCTTTCGCTGTTTGGGCTGGAGCTCCGCCTCGGCAGAGCGCGCGCGAAGTCCAAGTCGGACCTCGCTTGCCGTGAAACGGGCCAGGTCAACGAGCCTCCCAAGTCTCTACAACCTTCCACAATCCAGGCTCGACGTTCAGCGTCCACATGACGCCCTTGGAACCTTCGGTGACGCACCCGAGTCGCTTGTAGTGCTCAATGGACTCCCGGAGCGTAGCGTGAATCATCTTCCGCGGCAAAAGGGCCTTCATGCGGTTGAGGCTCAACGGCCTGTCTGACTTCCGGAGGACGGACTCGACCATGTGCAATGTGTCCAAGGTTGGTCCTTTGCGTTCCAGCCTGGGAGGCATGGGGGGTGCACGCATCGTCTGTGAGTATGGATTCATGTAGTATATTGAATTGTACCTGAAGCGGCAGATAATGGTGTCTCCGAGGAACGAGCAGGCTGAATCGCGGCTAGCCGCAACCCTGACCTGGCGCAAGCGACGTTGTCCTCGGGTTGATAAGTCCGCTGGACCGCGACGCGCGGGGTCTCATCCCGATCGGGCGACTCCGGCCCTTCGCCTTCCAGCCGAGTGCCTCTAAGTGAGACGGCACCATGCTGCTGTGCATGCAACGCCACGGCGGAGGGACATGGCGCTAAGACCGGAAACGAAGCACTGGTGGGCACAGGCCAAGCGCGACCTCCGAATCGCGGAGCGCAACCATGCAAACCGCGACTACGAGGTCTCCGTCTCTTACTGCGAGCAAGCCGCCCAGAAGGCTCTCAAAGCTTTGCTCTTGCGTCGTACGTCCCAGATGCCGCCAACGACCCACAATCTCGTGGAACTCGGACGACTGGTCGGCGTCGGTCGTCAATGCAAGACTTCCTTGCGGAACTCACGCCTCATTACATCATCACTCGGTATCCCGATGCTGCAGGTGCCGTGACGTCTGAGTTGTACGGCGGACGCTTGTCCCTCCGATTCCTCCGAGGCACGAAGAAGGTGACGGAGTGGTGTCGAAGTCGGCTGCGATGAGCCCTCCATTTCGTCGCTTCCTCAACCGCCTCGTCCAGGTCCCTCGACCCGAGCGGGTCATTCTCTACGGGAGTCGTGCTCGAGGGACCCATCGCCCGACGAGCGACTACGACCTGTTGATTGTTACCACGCGATTCCGCGGCGTCCCCTGGGTGCAACGCGCAGCCCTGGCGATTCGCCTCTGGGACCTCCCCGTCGACTTCGAGCCGATCTGCCTGACGCCGGAGGAGTTCCGCAGACGTTCGAAGGAGATATCCATTGTCGGCGTGGCCGCGCGAGAAGGGGTTGTGGTATTCCCCTGATGGACTCGAACCCGAATCAGGAAAGGGGGATCCCGCCTCCCGGATTTGAACCGGGGGCCTGATGATGGCAGCGGGCACCGCGCACGCCGTGTGCGCGGGAGCACTCTACAGTCACCCGCTCTGACCAGGCTGAGCTAAGGCGGGACGGGCGACGAACCGCTCACCCGATAAAAAGGTTGCCGCAGCCCCTCCCGAAACTACATATCGCCCGGCCGTTTCGCGGCTTCGTGGCCCTTCCACGGCGGCTCCGCGAATGGCTGCTCGCCGACGACGCGGACGCCAGCGCGCGGGTCCGCGTTCTCACGGAACTCCTCGAGAAGGCCGAGGACGACCCCGAAGTCGTCCGCGCGAAACGGCAGATCGGAAGGGAGGGCTGGGCGGCCCGAATGCTCCGTCTGCAGCACCCGGGAGGCCAGTGGGATACCGCGGGCAACTCGGCGGCGGAGCTGTATCGCCCGAAATACGTCGCGACGAACTGGCGGCTCATCGTCCTCTCCGACCTCGGCGTCCTTGGGAGTCACCCGAGGATCAAGATGGCGGTCGACTTGTTCCTTCGGCGGTTCTCCGGACCGGGAGGCGATCTCGGCGGCCGTGGGAGCGAGGTGTGTTTCACCGGGAACGCGGCCCGGATGCTCGTGCGGTTCGGACGCCTCGGGGATCGCCGCGTGCAGGCCTCGCTCGACTGGCTCGTGCGCCATCAGAAATCGGACGGCGGTTGGCACTGCTTCCGGTCGAGCAAGGGAACGCTCGACTGCTGGGAGGCGCTGGCGGCGTTTGCGGCCCTGCCTCCCGCCGCGCGGACCGCACCGATCGAGCGTTCGATCGAGTGGGGCGCCGATTTCTACCTCGATCGCGGCCTCCTCCGCGAAGGA
>JBQTHW010000160.1:0-1911 GCA_052389495.1 Methanobacteriota archaeon
ACCAGGGGCGGGACAGCACGGTCGCCTGCCACTCCTTCTCCTTCGGAGGCTCCCTCGCGCGGAGCTACGTCCACACGCGCTTCCGCGGGGAAGGCGGCAGCCTCCTGCTGAACGGCCTGTTCATGACCGCGGGGGCCCAGCAGGCGGACAACTATACGCGGATCGACCACGCGGAGCCGTCGTGCACGAGCCTCGAGCTGTACAAGGGGATCCTCGACGGCACGTCGCGGGGCATCTTCAACGGGAACATCCTCGTGCGAAAGGGCGCCCAGAAGACGAGCGCCCGGCAGACGAACAAGAACCTCCTCCTGTCGAAGGAGGCATGGGTCGACAGCACGCCCGGGCTGGAGATCCTCGCGGACGACGTGAAGTGCAACCACGCCTCCGCGATCGGACAGCTCGACGAGAACGCCGTGTTTTACCTTCGCTCGCGCGGGATCGACGAGGAGGCCGCGCGGAACGTCCTGACGTACGCGTTCGCGGCGGACGTCGTCAACCAAGTCTCCCTGGCGCCCGTCCGGATCCGGCTCGGCCAGCTCGTCCTGTCGCGCCTGCCGAAGGGGGCCGGGCTCGGGGTGGCGGCGTGACCGCGCCCGCCGGGAGGGTCTGATGCCCGACCTGCGCGAGTTGTACCAGGAGGTCATCCTGGACCACAGCAAGCGGCCCCACAACTTCCGCGAGATCGCCGACGCGCACAGGGTTGGCGTGGGACACAACCCGCTGTGCGGGGACCGCGTCACGCTGTACGTCAAGCTGGACGGGGACCGCATCTCCGACGTGGGCTTCCAGGGCAGCGGCTGCGCGATCTCGAAGGCCTCCGCGTCCCTCATGACGGACGCCGTCAAGGGCAAGACGACGGCCGAGGCGGACGTCCTGTTCCGGAAGTTCCACGACATGGTGACGGCGGGTCCCGGGTCGAAGGCCGACACGGAGGGGCTCGGCAAGCTCGCGGTCCTCCAGGGCGTCACGGAGTTCCCCGTCCGGGTGAAGTGTGCGAGCCTCGCGTGGCACACGCTCCGGTCGGCCCTCGAGGGGAAGACGCAGCCCGCGACGACGGAGTGAGTGCGTGCTCCAGCCGGAGGTCCCCGGAGCCGACGTCGGGATGCTCTCGGAGGAGGCCGTCCGCGACCTCTCCGCGTCCCGCGACGAGCCCGGGTGGATGCTGTCGTTCCGCCTCGCGTCCCTCGAGAGCCTCCTGGGCCGGTGGGGCGCGGAGTGGGCTCGCGCCTCCAAGCGGATCGACCTCGCTCGGCTCCTGTCGCGCGGGCCGACCGCCTCGCGCCGGCCGGCGGCCGCGGGTGGCGCGCACGCCGCCTCGGAGGCCACCTACCGCGACGTGCGCACGGAGCTCGCGGCACAGGGCGTGACCTTCGTGGGGCTGGACGCGGCGGTCCGCGAGGCGCCGGAGCTCGTGCGACCCGCGTTCGGCGCGGTCGTCACCGCGGACGACGGGCCGTATGCGGCCCTGAACGGGGCCGTGTGGTCGGGCGGGTCGTTCCTCCATGTGCCCCGGGGCGTCCGCCGGGGCACGGCGCTCCAGGCGGAGATCCGCGAGGACTTCTCGCGGACGGAGCCGTTCGAGCGGAACCTCCTCGTCCTCGACGAAGGCGCCTACGCGGAGTTCATCGACGGATGCACGGCCCCGATCTTCACGAGCGCCGCGATCCACGCGTCCGTTGTCGAGCTCGTCGTCCGCAAGGACGCCCAGGCGCGCTACACGACCCTCCAGAATTGGTCGAAGGGCGTCGACAACGTCGTCGCGAAGCGCGCCCACGCCTACGAAGGCGCCTCCGTCGAGTGGATTGAGGCGAACCTCGGCTCCCGCCGGAACGTGAAGGCGCCGTCCGTCCATCTCCTCGGCCGGGGCGCGCACGCGGAGGTCCACACGTTCGTCCTGGCGGGCCGGGACCA